>JBDRTL010000030.1:0-16843 GCA_043824045.1 Bacillota bacterium | reverse complement strand
AAGGCTCGCTTCCGGCTTCGCCGAAGCTGCCACAGGCAGCACGCTCACCTTCAATGCCTCGCCGACACGCAGGCGACAATAAGGGAGGGCGAAAGCCCGACTAGCGCCAGAGATTTGCCAAGCAAATGAAGCGCGTAGCCTCGCGCAAGCAATTTGCGCAGGGCGAGGCCGCAAAAGTAGACGGGGCTTTATCAACAAGCTGACGGGCGACCAAATGGCCTGCCGATGAATGCGATCACGCGGACAAAGGAGCGAACCATGTTGAATGAAATGGCGGCGCTAGCGCTATTGGCGGAAACTTTTCCGACCCGCCAATCCCTGTATACGGAAATCATCAACCTGCGCGCCATTCTAAACCTGCCGCGGGGAACTGAACATTTCATCAGCGATGTGCACGGAGAGTACGAAACGTTTTGTCATATTCTCAACAACTGCTCCGGCGTGATTCGCGAAAAAGCAGAGCGGCTGATGGGAGACGAACTGCCTTCGGAGGAACTCAATAATCTGCTGACACTGATCTATTATCCCGTGGAGAAGCTTGCCCGCTTGAAAACAAAGCCGTCGGACAAAGATGAATGGTATGCGGACACCATCAGCCGCTTGATCCGCTTGAGCCGGAACCTTTCCTCCAAGTACACGCGTTCGAAGGTCCGCAAAGCGATGCCGCCCGATTACGCATACATACTGGATGAACTCCTGCACGCGCAGCCTGACGAAGATAATAACCAATTTGTATATCATCAGAAAATCCTGCAAACCATGATTCAACTTGGCAGCGGCGACGAATTCATCATCGCGCTATGTAAGTTAATCAAGCGCCTGGCTGTCGATAAATTGCATATCGTCGGCGATATTTACGATCGCGGCCCGCATGCCGAAAAAGTGATGGATTTATTGATGCAGCACCATGCGGTGGATTTCGAATGGGGCAATCATGACATTCTTTGGATGGGCGCCGCCTGCGGCAATACCGCCTGTATCGCCGCGACGGTGCGCAATTGTGTGAAGTATAATAATCTGTCCGTTTTAGAAAGCGGATATGGCATCAGCCTTCGTTCTCTTATGCTGTTTTCGCAGGAAACATATCCGACGCTTATGCTGGAAAAGGCAGTCGTTCATGCGATCACGGTGATCATGTTCAAGCTCGAAGGACAGCTGATTAAGCGCAATCCGGACTTTCGTATGGAAGACAGGCTTTTGCTGCACACCATTTCACAGGATACGTATACACAACGGCTGGATGGTGAAGACTGCAGAGTGCATAGGCTGCCGTTGCCAACGCTAAACCCGGAAAATGCTTACGAGCTGACGGAAACCGAAGAAAAAGTAGTAAATGAACTGTGTCACCAATTTCGGCACAGTGACCGGCTCCAAAGACACATCGATTTCTTGTACCAGCACGGCAGGCTATACCGCATTGCGGACGGTAATCTGCTGTTTCACGGCTGCGTTCCCATGACGGAGGAGGGCGGTTTTGCCCGTGTGGTCTTCCGGGGAAAATCTTATGCAGGTCGTAGCTTGATGCAGTTCAGCGATGATATGGCAAGGTCTGCACGCGAGCAGCATTCGCCCGAAGCGATAGACTATATGTGGTATCTGTGGTGCGCCGAGTTATCACCCGTTTGCGGCCGCCGAATGAAAACTTTCGAACGTGTGTTTATTGCGGACGAGCATGCCCGAAGCGAGCCGTCAAATCCATATTACCGGCATTGTGAGACAGAACGGGGCTGCGAAAAGATCCTGCGTGAATTTGGCTTGACTTCGCCCGAAAACCGCATCATAAACGGACATACACCGATCAGAGTTAAGGACGGAGAAAGCCCGATTAAAGCCAACGGCAAGCTGATCGTAATCGACGGCGGTTTCTGCAGGTCATACCAAAAGCAAACAGGGATTGCGGGATATACGCTGATCGCGAATTCGCACGGGCTGCGTATCTCAGCGCATCAGCCGTTCACGTCCATTGAAGCGGCACTTGACGGCAATGACGATATTCATTCCGATTCACAGGAGTTCATGCGCTTTCAGAAGCGTGTGATGGTGGGGGATACGGATAACGGGCATGCGATTAAACGCCGCATTGAAGTGATGGAAAAACTGCTGGAAGGGTATCGCAAAGGAACAGTTCAGGAAAAGGGCAAGGTAACTGGCCCATACAAGGATCAATATAGGACCTGTTGACAAAGCCGCCCGGAAGAGAGTGATAATGAGAAATTGACGGTATTCAATGAGGTTCTTGTAGGGCTGACAGAGAACGGTATCGCAGGTTTCGTTCAGTTCGCGGTGACGTTTTTGTTGCACAAAAACTTCCCGTATGTTTTGTTGTCGCCTCGTTCCCTGTCGGTCACGATGCTCTGCAAAATGTCTCAACCTCCATTTGCTCACGGCTTCGCCGTGCTGTCCACCAGACACACGCTCGTTTCGGTTGCCCTGTAAAAGCTCCCATCCTCAGTTCATTTTGCACTTCGTGCAAGTGCCTACAGGGCACACACGCACTTCGGATGCCTCTTCGCTTCGAAGCAGGTTTCTTGGCATAAGAGAGACGGGGTTTGCCGCGGATTGCATAATAATAGGAATTGGGAAAAACCTTTTCTCCAAATTCCATTTTCCCCACCCCCGGGTATGTGTATAGTATGGATTCATTGCTCTGTATATCCAATAATCATATTCATTTTTTATCAGATGTTTTCCTTTCGGCTGGCAGCTTTACGACATAAAACGAATCATGGTATAATTACCCAAACGAACAAGAAACTTCCTGCTGAACGATGCGGCTTTCCTATGGGACATGCAAACAAGGAGTGTTTGTGTATGAGAAAACAAATGAAAATCGTAACGCTGATCATGGCGCTTATTGTAATGCTGACGGCTTTCGGCATACCGACAGCGGCAGCGGAATCCCAAACCCAGATACTGAACATCCTGTTTCTGGTGTGTGAAGGCACGGGCAAGGCCTTTACTCCGATGATGCCGATGATCGTGACGCTGGATTTCGAGAAAACCAGCATACGGGTAATCAGTTTCTACTATCAAACGCAGATTGACGCAGTGACAAAAAAAGGCAAAGCGCTGTCCATGCCGATGAACTTTCTGTCGTACTGCGATCTCCCTGAAATCGTCAAAGCCTACGAGAATACCTTCGGGATTCCGATCGACCGGTATCTGGTATATCAATACCGGTACGGCAGCTACGAACCGGTGGTCGGAGTGTTTGACATGCTGGGTTCTGTTACGCTGGACGTTTCCGGGGAAGTGCTGGGCGACGAGGAGTATACGACTATCAACGGAAACATGAAGGCGTTGTCAAAGTCTATGAAACGGGAGTACACGCCGGTTACGCAAGCGGGTCCGCAAGCGCTTGATTCACTGGGCCTCATCGCGTATTACTCCGCGATTCCGGACCGCGTATGGGCATCCGGCGACCGGTTCACCATGATGATGGAGGACTACAAGTTCTGGGATGCCAAGAACCGGGCGGTTATCGAGGCGCTGAAACCGATCATTTCACTGATGAGCACCGGCGTTTCCCATGCTTTCCTGCAGTTGATCACAGGCAATCAGATAACAGACATCACGGCGGATGATATCGCCGCATGGGCTGTAATTCCCTTCAACTTCCCCGACGAGGCGCCGTACTTCACGGCGCCGGGCTTCGAGGGCGTGGAAATGCGGGATTTCGACGCGGGAGCGCTGACCGGAGTCGGCGGGTATGACGCGAAGATGCTTTCATACGACAACGCCGCGATGATTGCGCATATCCGGGAATTCATCTACGGGCAATAGGAAAAACACCGTGGATCTGCAAAAGTGTGTGCAGCTGGCGGCGTCCTTCCCACGGCATGTTCCGCCGGAAGGGCGCTGCCAGCTGCGTTTACGGCGTTTTTCGCGTTATTTTTGAACGGTTTGCATCGCCTCGCCCCACTTGGCGATGGCGCTTCCGTCCCAGGCGAAATAGGTGGCGCAGGTGGTGCGCACGGGCAGGATTTCCCTTAAGTGCTGCGCGGGCGTTTTGCTTTTATCCGTCAGGGCTTCGTTGACCAGAACGTTTCGGATTTTGCACAGCAGCACCTCGCCGCCGTCCGTTTCGATGGTCTTTACAACCTCCAGTTCGAAGGACACGGGGCTGTCCGACAGGATGGGAACGCTCAGCACGGCGCCCTGCATTACCGCCGCGTGGACGCGCATCTTGTCGTCCGTATAGCCCTTGGTGTTGCCGAAATAATCGGCGAGGGGCAAAAGCGCTTCGGTAACGAGGTTTGCGGAGAACACGCCGGTCGCGCGGATACGGTCCTTGGTCAGCTTCTCTCCGCCGATGCAGGCCATTACGCCCATTTCCCCGTCCCAGAAATAGCTGATCCAGCAAAACAGCCCGAAGTTGGGCGCGCCGTCCTCCCTGTAGGTGCCGTAGAGGAACATCGTCTGCGGGCAGAAGTCGTTTGAGATGGGGACGGATACCTTCCCGGATGTTTTATAATCTGCCATTTGCATGCCTCCCTTGCTGAAAAAGTTTATTCATCCAACGCCTCGTCGATGGAGAACTGCGCCGCGCCCGGTCCGTAGTAACGGATGGTTTTCGCCGCGAATTTCAGCACGCAGTAATCGGGGTCGGTCACGCCCCTGGGATAGTATTTTTCAAATCCTTCCCGCCATAGGAAATCCTTGGTCGGCTGATCTGTGCATACTTCCACATCGCCCGTAAACAGCGCGCCGATAAAGCTTTCGGGCTTGCAGTAGTACACCGAGGCCTTGGGGTTGTCCTGAAAAGCCTGTACTTTATCGGAAGATGTGTTGGTGGAATAATACTGCGTTCGAAGGCTGCCATGTTCCAGTACCAGCATCGCGCGCAGGATGGGATATCCGTCGCCGTCCACAGAAGCGAGATACGCGATATCGCTGGTGTTGCGCAGTTCCCAAATGGTGGATTTAACCGCTGCTTTCATAGTGTGAGCTCTCTTTCGTTCAGGTTCTTGAGGATACGCCGCAGGGTGGTTTCAAAGGTGATGATTTCTTCGTCTGTAAACCCGGCGTAATAAACGGCGCTCATCGCGCGGGATACAGCGTCATACCCGCCGCGCAGCAGCCGCGCCTGCCCGGTAAGGGAGATGCGGATTTGCCGCCTGTCGGCCGGATCATAAGCGCGCCGGAGCAGGCCGGCCTGCTCCATGCGGTCGAGCATCGAGGTGAGCGTGGTTTTCGCAAGGCCGGTTTTTTTCGATAATTCAACGATCGGAATGCCGTCCAGCTGCCACAGCACGTACAATATTCGCCCCTGCGCGCCGTTGAACGCGTTCACACCCGCCTGTGCAAGCAGCTTTTCGAAGATGCGCCCGCTGACCTGCTTAATCTGGGAGATCAGAAACCCGCCGTTTGTTTCGGAAAGCAATATATCATCACCTCATATAGGATAGTACCATAAAGTACTACCGATGTCAACACGTAACGGCGAAAATTCTTGAAAAATCTAAAATGCGAATAGCGGTATGGTATAATCATAAAAACGAACGGCGCGAATCCTTACCAAGCAGGCCTGTTTCCTCCATGAACCATGCGATCAAGGAGTGTTTGTGCATGAAAAAGTTTCAAAAGTCTGTCACGGCAGTGGCCGTACTGATCGTATTGCTCGCCGCCTGCGGCGCGCAGGCGGCTGCGGCGGAGGCGGAAACGCCGACGGTCAACATTCTGCTGCTGGCGAGCGAAGATACGGGCGATTCCTTTTTTCCGATCATGCCGATGATCGTATCGCTGGATCTGCAAAACCGCAGCGTGAAGGTGATCAACTTCTATTTTCAAACGCAGATTTTCGCCACGGCGGAGACCGGCGAAGCGCTGTCCGTGCCCATGAGCCTTTTGCCGCACTGCGAAATCCCCGAGATCGTGAAGGCGTACGAAAACACGTATGGAATACCGATCGACAGGTATTTGATCTATCTGTACGAATACGGAAGCTACGAGCCGATCGCCGATGTGTACGACCTGCTGTTCCCCATTACGCTGGACATCCCCGAGGAGTTCCTGGGCAGCGCGAAGTACACGACCATCAACGGCAACATGAAGGCGCTGTCCAAATCCATGAAACGGGAGTACACGCCCATTGAGGAGGCAGGGCCGCACGCGCTGGGTTCCGTGGGCTTTCTCGCGTATTACGGAGCGATTCCCGACCGCGTTTGGGAGTCCGGAGACCGGTTTACCATGGCGATGGAAGATTACAAGCTCTGGGATATGAAAAACCGGGCGGTGATCGAGGGGCTGCGGCCGATGATCGCGCTGATGGACGGCGACACGGTGCTTTCCTTCCTGAAACTGTTCATCAAAGACCAGACTACGGACATCACGGAAGAAGACATCGCGCGCTGGTCTTTAGCCGGGCTAAACCTTGCCGTCGATTCGCCCTATCTGACCGTGCCGGGCTTCGAGGGCGTGGAGATGCAAACCGGCGACGCGGGCTCGCTCAAGGGCATCAGCGAGTATCAGCTCCAGATGCTCAAATACGACAACGAAGCGATAGCGCAGGCAATCCATACCTTCCTTTACGCAGACTAGGCCGTTCAGGCCTTTGGCGAAAACCCCGCCTTGTTACGATGTGAGTTTTCCTGTGTTTTCCAAAGCAGTCCCTTATACGATCTCCTGGCAGAGAAACCGGCGGAGGCCGACGACATACAGAGGTGTACCATGGATTATTTTCAAAGCAACAAAACGGCCTGGGAGGAGGCGTTTGACAACCGCCGCGAGGGCTGGGGCGACGATATGTGTGAGCGGCTTGCAAACGAGAAGCTGCCGTATTTAAGCGGCATGCTGAAAGAGACGGTTCTGTCGCTTGACCTGAGGGATAAGGTTGTCGCGCAGTTTTGCTGCAACAACGGGCAGGAGGTGCTTTCGCTGACGCGGCTGGGCGCGAAGCGGGGCGTCGGGTTTGACATCGCCGAGAACATGATCGCGCGGGCGCGCGAGACCGCGGAGAAGGCGAGCATCCCGTGTGCGTTTCATGCGTGCAATATCCTGCATATCGGCGCGGAATTCAACGGAACGTTTGACCTCGTATTGTTCACCATCGGGGCGATCACGTGGTTTGAGGACTTGGAGGCGCTGTTTAAAGTCGCGGCGCGCTGTTTAAAGCCCGGCGGCATGCTGCTGATCAACGATTACCATCCGTTTGTCAACATGCTGCCGCTGCCGGGCGAGGACGCGTTCCACGCCGATTCGCCAAACCGGGTGGCGTACCCGTACTTCCGCACCGAACCGTGGCTGGAGAGTAACAGCGGCGCGTATATGACGCAACACCGGAATACGCATACCTTCACCAGCTTTTCGCACACCATGGCCGAGATCGTCAACGCGGCCGTCGCGGCGGGCCTCTCGATCGCTTCCCTGCGGGAATATGATCTGGATATCGGCATGACGGACGCGTACAACGGCAAAGGATTTCCGCTGTCGTATACCCTGCAAGCTGTAAAGCCTACTTGATTGCTTGGCCGTGCCACACTGACCGGCTGTATTAACTTCGTTCAAACCCCGGTGGTGTGTTATGATGTCAATTATGTCCTATCAATAAAACCGACCCTTGGAAAGGATTCTTTCCAAGAGTCGGCCAACGGGTACGTGCGGATGAGTTCTAGGCGATTGGAGGTAATACTGATCGCTTATTGCGCATAATACGCGTCGTAAGCCGCCTGGTAGATTTCACGCATTTGCTCAAGTCCCATGGTATTGAGCTGCAAGATGTAGGCATCCCATTCATCGTCAACGTTGCCATTGACGATCCAGGAAGCCATCTTCTCATCGACAACCTTGTAGATGTCGGTGGTAAGGAATGTAAGTTCTTCAGTGGTATCCAGATCGAACTTCACAATGGGATAGATTTCCGTGGGGAAGTTATCCGCATAAACGGAATCCTGCGTAAGCCGTGCCGTTTCCTCAGCCGGTACGGTTGTCTTGGCGGCCAGCGCATCGGAGAAGTACAGGGGCGCATTGTCCACCAAAGCGTTGGTCCACTTGACGTTATCCAGATATTCTCCGGCCGGCGGATCCAAAATCACATAGGTATCGGTTGCCGTATCATAGGTTACCTGGTTGGGGACGGAGCCGTAGTACATCTGGATGGAGTAGTATTCGCCGTACAGTTCGTTGAGCAGTTCCATCACGCGCTCGGGATATTTACAGGAAGCGCTGATGGAGGCTTTGTTCACATCCATTATCACACGCGCGGGGTTTGAGGGCCACAGTGAGGTTTCGCTGTTCGCATCGGCCTTCAGCGCGTCCAGTACCACGTATTGATCGGAGAACTGGCCCGTGCGGTCGGCGATTGACCAGCCCAATGTAACGCCTACCATGGCGGCTTCGCCTTGCTTGCTTTTGGCCATCATACCTGAGTAATCCTGGGTGAACACTTCCACGTTGATCACGTTCTCGCTCCAGAGATCACCGAGGTAGCGCTCCAGGTTGCGGTAAGCGTCCGTAGCCCAGATAAAGTCAACCACGCCGTCTTTGACGGTAACCATCGCGTCGGAGAAATCCTGCACCGCACCCCAGGCGCCGCACAGTGCGGCAATGGGGAAGATGGAGGTCCGGCCCGCGAACCAATCCAGCGGGATTTCGTCTTTCAGGCCGTTGCCGTTGGGATCGCCGTCGCGGAAGGCGATCAGCACCTGTTTAAACTCATCCAGCGTGGTGGGCATCGCGAGGCCCAATTTATCCAGCCAGGTTTGGTTGATCATCATCACCGCATAACTGTTGGGCCGGTAGGGACGCACTTGGGGAAGGGAATATATCGCGCCGTCGGACGATGTGGATATGCGGCGGGTGTCGGGTTCTTCCTCAAACATCTTCTGGATGTTGGGGGCGTATGCTTCGATTAACGGTGTCAGATCCAGAAACGCGCCTTGGTTCATGGTAATGTCGCTGTCGGTCAGTCCGCCCAACCAAAGATCCGGCAGATCATTGGAGGCAAGGATAACGGCTTTCTTTTCATCCATGCCGGAGCTGACTTGATCCCATTCGATCGTGATGTTAAGCTTTTCCTGAAGTTCCTGCCACACGGGCATGTCGTTAATGTTAATGTTCAGGGCGTGTGAGTTGGTAATCGCAGTAATGGTAATGTGTTCTCGGTCCGCGGTTTCCGCGAAAACAGTCGGAGTCAGCGCCATTAAAAGCGCCAGCGCAACCAGCAGGGATAGGAAACGTTTCATCTTGATAACCTCCTTTTTATTATCCTCATCATACCATGAGGTTGATAACAGATCATCCTTTGAGCGCGCCGATCATAATACCCTTCTCGAAATATTTCTGGATAAAGGGGTACAGGATCAGCACCGGAAAGGTGGAGACGATGATGCTGGAATACTTGATCAGTTCTGACAGCCGCAGGCTTTCGCTGGAGGCATAGCTGTTGGAGCCCTGCTGCGCCTGGTTCATCAGCAGAATATCGCGCAGAACGATCTGCAGCGGCGTGATCTCCTCGCTGCGTACATAAATCAGCGCTGTGAAGTAATCGTTCCAGCGAAGCACTACATAGTACAGCATGATAACCGAGAGGATTGCCTTGGACAGCGGCAGCGCTATAGAAAGGAAAAACCGCGTGTTGCTGCAGCCGTCCAGCCGCGCCGATTCCAGCAATTCCTGCGGAAGAGCGCTTTCAAAAAAGCTGCGGCATACGATCAGGTTGTATACGTTCATGCAAAAAGGAATGATCATTACCCAGATTTGATTGTCCAGACCCAGCATCTGCGTAATGGTGATATAGGTGGGGATCAGGCCGCCGCTGAAATACATGGTGAAGACGAAAAACACCATCAGCGGGCGCCGCGCTTTAAAATCCTTTCGGGACAGCGCATAGGCGCACGGGATCGTGACAAACATACTCAACAGCGTGCCCACGGAGGTGGTGATCAACGTTGTTCGGTACCCTATCCAGATCCGGCTGTCCTTAAACACCGCCTGGTAACCATCAACATTCAGGCCCGATGGAAGCACCCATACGCGGCCGTAGCTGACCGCTCCCGGATCTGAAATGGAAGCGATCACAACAAACCACAGCGGATATGCCACAATCAGGAATACAAACGCGCCGAGAAACCAAATGAATAATTCAAACAAACGCTCCTTGCCTTGCATCCGGCGGATAGAGTCGTGTACCATATCTACCCCCCTCCTACCAAAGCGAGTTGCCGCTGATGCGGCGTGTTGTATAATTGCATGCGGTCAGTAAGATCAGATTGATCAGCGTGTTGAACAGGCCGACGGCCGCCGAGTAGCTGTACTGCGCCGTTTTGGTCAAGCCCACCTTGTATACGTAGGTGGAGATCACTTCCGACGTGGACAGGTTCAGGCTGTTTTGCATCAGATAGACTTTTTCAAAGCCGATGCTCATCAGGTTGCCTACGCGCATAATCAACAGGATGGAAGCCGTCGCCGTCAGCGCCGGGATTTCCACATGCAGGATTTTCTGTATGCGGGAAGCGCCGTCTACCGTGGCCGCGTCGTATAGCTGCGGGTCAACCGACGACAGGGCGGCGAGATAGATGATGGAATCCCACCCCGTATGCTGCCACACATCCGACCATACATAGATGCTTTGAAAGAGCCCCGCCTCTCCCATGGGGTTTCCCGGCATGCCGCCGAAGAGACGTACGATGTTGCCGTAGAGGCCGCGCGTAGGGGAAAGGAACAGCGTCAGCATGCCGACCAGCACCACCGTGGATATGAAGTGCGGCGCGTAGGAAACCGTTTGCAGTGTTTTGCGAATCCTCTTGTTTCTGAACTGATTAAACAGAAGCGCCATGCCAATCGGCAGTGGGAACGTGACAATCAGCAGGTAGAAGTTCAACATCAGTGTGTTGCTTATCAGCGTCCCGAACTGTGCGCTGCTAAAGAACCGGGCGAACCACTTCCATCCCACCCAGTCGCTGTTCCAAATGCCCAGTATAGGCCGGAAGTTTTTAAATGCGATCTGTACGCCGTACATCGGCAGATAATTGAACAAAACAATCACGATAATACCGGGAAGCACAAACAGGTACAGCTCATAATTCCGTATCAGATCCTTGCGCCATGCGCCTCTTTTTTTAATGGAGGTGGTTCGTCCGGAAAGATGTGTGTTCATTTTTTTCTCCTCTTGCACTAGAATCATAACGGCATCCGTGAACAGGCGCAATTCACAGTTGCCGCTTTTCTTTTCCTTTTCTATTCGGTGCGATTCTCAGTTTTTTCGGGGTTGTCTATTTCAAGTTTTCCGGTTGAACTGTCGGAATTCACCAGGCGCGATGCCGGTATATTTTTTAAACATCCGATAAAAACTGGTGATCGTATCATACCCCACGGAGCAGGAGATCTGTTCAATCGGGGTGTCCGTTTCGCCCAGAAGCGTTTTGGCGCGCAAAATGCGAACCGCATCGACGTATTCTTTGAAGTTGCGGCCTACCCTGTCCTTAAACGCGCGGCTGAACGCCGAGGCGGACAGCCCCACGAAATCGGCCGTCCGCTGCAAACTCAGCGCGGAGGAGGCGATGTTGTGTTCGATGAAATCCAGCGCGTCGGTGACGGGCTTGTTCTTCCGCTCGTTTTCATGCATCAGGCGGATCAGCTGTTCGGCGGTAGCTTTCATGATATGCAGCATTTCCGGGACGTTATAATGGCTGAGCATGGAGCGCATGCCCATTTCGTGGATCACGGCGTTGTTTGCGCCCAGATAACGCGAAAGGCCGCTGATGATCAGGTTGACCGTGTTAAAATACACGCTGCGCGTGAAGTACGGCGGAGTGCCTTCCAGCGAGATCAGGTTTTCGATCTGATTGATCAGCTTGGAAAAATGATCAATGTTGCCGTGCGCTATTGCGGTTTCCAGCGATTGCATCACTTCCAGCGGATAGCTGCGCGGGTTGAAGGTGCGCTCCGGCAGCTCGTCATAGCATATGGTGCGCCGGTCGCCGCCCATGTTGCGCAGCACGTCAAGCGCGGCGCAGGCCGAGCTGTAAGAAACGTTGATTTGATATGGTGTGTTCACGCACCGTCCGACGGCTATCCGTTTTGCGCCGCTAAGCATCTCTTCCGTTTCCGCTGTGTAACTCCGGTTTAGCAACAGCGTCAGCAAGCTGCCCTGATCCGTTTGGGCAACGATCAGCCCCGCGTTTTCCTTTTCCGATGCGTTGATCACCTCGCACGCATCGGCAGCCAGCTCGGTGGTATCGTATTCGGCGATCACCACCAGGAACGAATCACCGCTGACGTCCACGCAAAACAGCTCGGCGCGGCGAAGCGCTTTTTCCTGCTCGGCGGTGTTGCCGCTGAACAATTGCGCAACCAGCGCTTCGCGCGCCTGCGGTTCCGCCATGTTCAAACGCTCGCCCAGCTCGTCGTTCGTATCTGTCAGCTTTGTGATTAAGTGCTGGATAGCGGTAAAATCATTCTGTTCCCCTTCGGGCGCCAGCTTCGCCAGACGCTTAATCGGAAAGTAGTTGATGCGCATGGCCAGCCAGATTAGCAAAAAACAAGCGCCTATGATTGCTGTTGCCAGAATCAGGGTAATGTTTTGCAGCGCGTTGGCTTCACCTACGATCACCGATAGCGGAAGTACCAGCATACAGTGCCAACCGTAACGCGCGGAAGATGCCCATGTAGTCAGGTTGACGCCATCGGAAAGGAGAACCTCGAAGGAACCCTCTTTTTTTGATGTCATAGCATCGGTCAACGTAAGGATATCCTCCGGTGTATTGCTGCCCGTACCGTACAGCAGCGTACCTTCCGAATTCCAGAAAAAGTATTCGCCGCCTGTCTGCACATTATCGGTAAACCCCGTCAGGTTCTCCGCGGTTACGCACATCATCGCCGTCGCCAGCGCATACCGGCCCTGCGGCACCGCCGCGAGAAACAGAATCATCTCGGGATATAACCGTCCGCTGATCATTACGTGCATGGCGGGTAGAACCTGCAACGTCGAAACGGACATCATCCGTTCGCGAAGCGCGTCTTCGCTCCAATCGCCAAAAGAGGTTTCGTACAGCCCGCGGTATTTTTCGATATCGTGCAGATAGAAAGAATTAATGTTCACGCCGATGAAGTAATCATCAGCGCGGATATATAGATACATACAAGAAATGAACGTGTTGGTTTTGAGCATCTGCTCAAGATCTTCCTTTGCTTTCTTGAGTTTGTACTGATTGTTCATCACGGCACCGAGAATGATGCGCTGGTTTTCAAAGATGAAAGCCGGCATGGAGGCGATGATTGCCAGTTGATCATCCAGGCTGCCGATGGTTTGGGCTACGGAGTTCGCAGCCCGTTCCTTTGCGCTGTCGATCAGTATATCGTGTATGCGGGGATAGAAATACCCGAAACTGACTCCCAGCGGAATGACCATAACCACCATATAGGAGAGCAGGAACAAAAGCGCGGTTCTGTTCCTGTGTTTTCGCGGCAAACGCAATGACTTCATGGTTTTATCACTCAGGACCGCTCAAAAACCGGTATGGTGTCAAGCGGCGCCGGTGCCTCGGTCCAGCGCCCGCCCGCAAGCGTTTCCCCTGTATTCACGTTCCGCCATGCGCCTTTGGGCAGGTACACCTTTCGGGATCGCTGCCCCGGCTGCATGACGGGCGCGACGAGATATTTTCCGCCGAACAGGTATTGATCCCTCAGCGCGGCGCAGGTCTCGTCCTCCGGAAATTCGTAGAACATCGGGCGCATCACGGGCTTGCCCGTTTCGTGCGTTTCCTGCATCGTCTCCCGTATATAATCGCGCATCTGCTCCCGTAAGTGTAAATACTTGACCAGAACGGGGTACGCTTCTTCGCCGTAACTCCAGATTTCGTTCGGCCCGCCCGTTCCCTGTATCGCCGTGCCGTCCGCGCGGGTTACGCTCTGATACGGGATACGGTCGCCGTGCAGGCGCATCACGGGGCAGTATGCGCCCCATTGGAACCAGCGGATAAACAGCTCCCGAAACGCCGGATCGTCCGGATTGCCGCCCATAAAGCCGCCGATATCCGTGGTCCACCACGGGATGCCCGCGACGCCCATGCTTAACCCCGCGCACACTTGCCTGCGCAGGGTTTCCCAATCGCTGTGGATATCGCCGCTCCAAACCAGCGCGCCGTAGCGCTGGCTGCCGGCCCACGCGCAGCGCAGGAGGTTGACCGGCAGTTCTGTGCCGCTTTCCCGCATACCCTCGTAAAAATTCCGGGCGAACATCTGCGGGTAGATGTTGCCCACGCGCAGCGCGGAGCCGAGCCAATAACGGTAATTGTCGTAGTCATAGGTCCCGTACTCGGGTTCCGCCTCGTCCAGCCAGAACAGCGAGACGCCCTGATCGTAATAGTTCTGCCTGCATTTATCCCATACGAAGCTCCGCGCGCGCGGATTGGTCGCGTCGTAAAACATGCTGTCGCCCTGAAAGCGCATGCCGATCTGCTCGCCGTGCTCGGCGCGCACCAGCAGGCCCTGCCGGCGCATTTCCTGATAGTTTTCGCTTTCCAGCGACACCTGCGGCCAGACGGAAACCATCAGCTTGATTCCCATCGCTTCCAACTCGTCCGCCATCGCCTTGGGATCGGGGAAGAACTCCGGATCAAAGCGGTAGTCACCCATCTTTGGCCAGTGGAAGAAATCGCACACGATCACGTCCATCGGCAGGCCGCGCCGCCTGTGCTCCCGCGCGATCTCCAGCAGCTGTTCCTGGTTCCAGTAGCGAAGCTTGCACTGCCAAAACCCCAGCCCGTATTCGGGCATCATGGGCGCGAAACCCGTGGCGTTGGCATAGGCGAGGCTGATTTCGGCGGGGCTGCCGCCCGCGGTGATCCAGTAATCCATCTGCCTTGTGCAGGCGGCTTTCCAAAGCGTGTAGTTTTTGCCAAACGTCGCCTCGCCGACGGCGGGATTGTGCCATAGAAAGCCGTATCCGCGGCTGCTCATCACGAACGGAACGCTCGCCTGGGAGTTGCGGTGCGCCATCTCCAGCACGCAGTGTTTTAAATCCAGCGTTTCCTGCTGATATTGGCCCATGCCGTAGAGGTGCTCATTCTCTTCCCCGTCAAAACGGACGGTTAAGGCAAAGTCTCCGCCCGCGAGAGGTTCGAATGCGCGGGCCCTGAGTGAAAGCGCGCCGCTGTGGCCCGTTTCCCTGAGCAGCACTTGGCCGTCTTGATTAAAATAAGTGATGGAAGCATAGCCATGCCAGCCCTCCACGACCACTTCGGCGGTCAGCTTGCCGTTGCGGATCCTGGCGCGATTGTCCTCCATGATGATTTCCGGCTTCGTTTCTTCCGGCTCGAGCAATGCCCAGCGGTCATCCGCGGGCTCGCCCATCATCACCGCACGCACGCGGAGGCTGTTTTTGCCCCAGGCGCGCAGTTCCAGCGTTTCCCCCAGATTGCGGAAGTACAGAGCCGTTTGATCCGACGTGAAATACATCATAGGATTACCTCCCATTAAGTACTATTTACTGTACGCCGTGGAATGGAGGTTGTCAATTTTCGTTTTCTTCCAGTTTCTCTATTATTACTAAGCGCTTCGCTGAAGCTCCGCCACCCCGCGGGCACAATGCGGCCATTGACTCAAAACACCAGCTCGCTACAGTCCTTCGTCAGGCGCCGCCGCGTGCAGCGCAGCCCCGCGGAATTGATCAGCACGTCGATCACCGGATGCTTTTCCCGGATTTCCCCGGCGGCTCTGCGCGCGTTGCCAAGCCGGCAAAAGTCGGCGATCACGATATCCACATCAACCAGATACGCCGCTTTCAGCCTTGCCCTCACTTCCTCGGCCTTATTCCGGCTGCGGGCGACCGGCACGAGGTTCGCGCCGCCATCCGCCATCCGCCAGGCCGCCGCAAGCCCCATCAGCGCTTCCTTCGGCGGCAGCCGCTCCTCACGCAATCCGTCTGTCTGCATGGCGCTTTCCTGTATTGCGCTGTGTGCGCAGCAGCGCGGTTTCCTAAACCGGCGGAGTTATCTGTTTATTTTAATGATACCATATTTCCACGCGGGCAAACGGGTTCCCGTGCGGGCTTTGCGGCATGCCTTGAACATTCGCGATCGTGGGTGCTATAATCAGATCATCAATATTGCGCCGGATCGGCGCCGGAACGCAAGACTGCACGAAAAGAGGCAAAGCGGCAAATGTTGAACGGAAAAACGGCGCTGGTCACCGGCGCGTCCGGGCAGGGCATGGGGAGGAGTATCGCGCTGACTTTGGCGAGGGATGGGTACGCCGTGGCCGTGAATTACCTGAAAAACCAAACGGCTGCCGATGAGATCACGGCGCTGATTCGAAACCGCGGCGGGCGCGCGATTGCCGTGCAGGGCGACGTGTTCAAGCAGGAGGACTGCGAACGGCTGGTGCAGGTGGCAGCCGCAGAACTGGGCGGGCTGGACGTATGCGTCATCAGCCCGGGCGCGGGCTGGAATCTTGAACCTATTTTCGCACTGAAACCGAAACAATCGCTGCGGGACGTGTTTCAGGAAGTCGCGCCGATCTATTACCTGCTGCCGCATGTGCTTGTGGAAATGCGGAAGAAAAAACAGGGTCGCATTATCGGCATCGCGTCCAATCTCACCATTCCTTCGCCATCCTATTCCTACAACGCGGCCAAAGCCGCGCGGACGGAAGCGCTGAAGCAGGCTGTGTCCACCGCGTGGAAGGCGGGCGTTACGGTGAATATCATCGCCCCCGGCCCCGTGGACGCGTTTCGGAGCCTGGAGGAGGCCGATGCCGCCCTGCAGGCCGGGGCGCATGGCAAGGTGACGCCGCAGGACATCGCCGAGGGCGTCGCGTTTTTATGCTCCGACGCGGGGCGCTATATTACCGGCTGCGTGCTGCCGTATATGTTCTAGGGGGTGACGAAATATAGCGAATAGTTGCA
>JBDRTL010000029.1:0-9687 GCA_043824045.1 Bacillota bacterium | reverse complement strand
CAGCGCAGCACGGGCACCCGGATGCGTTTCAATGCTTCGACCACGTCGGCGCGCATGCCGTTCACGTTGGGGATGGGGGAGTTTTCGCCCACGTACATCCCCTGATAGACGCACCGTCCCAGGTGCTCCGAAAAATGCCCGTAGATGTTTTTACTGATGGTTCCCAGGTCCCGGTTCAGGTTAAGGGTGATGTCAATCATGGGGATCTTCCTCTCCTCATTCGTTACCATTTTTGTACGGGATCGGCGCAGCGCATCGCCTGTCTGGCCGCGCGGATTTCCACATAGCAGCCGCACTGGGCGCAGGTGCCGCGGGACAGCCGGTCGCATTGCCCGCAAATGGCAAGCCTGCGCCGGTACTCGGCGGGATCGGCCCTCTCGCCGTCCGGCAATAAGCGGATACGTTCCTTGATTATATCATAGAATGCCTGTTCCTCCTGCATGTCTGTAAGCAAACAGCGCTTACATGGCGGCGCGTATATCACGGCAACCCCTGCCTTTCCTGACGATAACGGGAACCTTATAAATCCGGCGCTTCCCAGCCGCGGTACTGCACGATGCTCTGCGGCCGCTGCGGCTTTTGGCCCCGCTGCCCGGGATTGCGGTACTGGCGCGGAGTCGCCCCGATCATCTGCTGAAAGCAGCGGTTGAAGCTGGACACCGATACGAACCCCACGGTCTCGGCGATGCATAAAATCGCGCTGTCGGTGGTCTGGAGCATGGTGCAGGCCCTGGATACGCGGGTCTGGTTGATAAAGGTGTGGGGGTTGCTCCCCATGATGGAGAAAAACAGCCGCCGGAAGTGCGTCGTACTGAGGTGGCACATCTCCGCGAGCTCGTCCACCGTAATCCGGCGCATATAGTTTTCGTTGATATGGTTCAGCGCCGGCGTAAGCACCAGCGTGTCTTTGCGTTTCTTCACGGGCGGGGCTTTCTCGCTGGCCTTCAGGGCGCGCGTGATCTCGAAAAACATCGAGGTCAAAAGCCCCCTGATTGATTCCTGATAGTGCGGCTGCTGGGTTTTCAGCTCGTCGATGATGCTGGCGGCGAGAAAATGGATTTTGGGATATTCGTCCCCCTTGAACAGGTGGATGAAATGTTGCGGATGGAATGCGGAAAGCTCGAAGTCCTCCTCCGTGTGCACAACCTCGGACAGAAGCTCCCGCATATCCACGAACAGATAGCTCCACAGGCTCGTCATGCCCCGGGAGGAATAGGTGGTGTGCGGCACGTGCCGCGGCAGAAGCGTCACGTCGCCCGCGTGGAAGGTATGAGGCTCGTCGCGCACCAACAGCGTTCCGGAATTGGTATGGCAGACGCCGATTTCCAGGCAGTTGTGGAAATGCAGCCGCTTGCTTTTCACGTCGGAGATATGCCACTGCTCGCCGTCTAAAAGCAGCGCCGGAAAATCGACGTTCAGCTCGTAGACCCGGTATTCGATTACCTGCCGCGCGTGTCTGGCCATCTTGCTCCCCCCTGCCTGCTACTGTACCAGATATAGTAGGCAAATTCAACCATCTAAACTTGTGAAATTTCCAAAGTGTGTCAACAGTGCCGACAAAATGGCCATATATCACACAGAATTGCCATCCGGCGGAAAATAAATAGTAGAATTTGCGTAATTGTTGGTTGATATTCGATGGATTCCGATGGCGCACAACGGTATATTATGAGCATAGAAGAACAACACAGCCCGATACTTTGTTCGTGATGGGAGGACTGACTGATTGAAGGCGATGAAGCCGGCGCTCGGCCTGAACCGCCGCGGATTGATTGCGCGCAGCCTGCGGGGCGCTTTGCGGCGCGATTGGCAGCTGTACCTGCTGCTGCTGCTGCCGGTCGCGTTCGTGATGATTTTCAAGTATGCAGCCTATCCGGGGCTGCGCATCGCGTTCATGAACTACAAACCCGCCCGGGGATATTCCGGCAGCGAATATGTCGGCTTTCAGATTTTTGAGAAGATCTTCCGCGACGCGGATTTCCTGCGCGCGCTGAAGAACTCGCTGGTTTTCAACTTTCTGGATCTTTTGATCGGCTTCCCCGTTCCCATCATCCTGGCGCTCATGCTCAACGAGGTCCGTTTCCACCGCTTCAAGCGCGTATCGCAGACGGTGCTCTACCTGCCGCACTTTTTAAGCTGGGTCATCATCGCCAGCGTCGCGTACTCGCTGTTTCGCCCGAGTACGGGCCTTGTCAATATCGCGCTGATGAACAGCGGCCTGATCGACCAGGGCATCCCGTTTTTGACGGAAAAGCTCCACTGGGCCGTCACCTACCTGCTGATGGCCGTGTGGCAGAACATGGGATGGGGCACCATCATCTTCCTGGCGGCGATCACCGGCATCAATTCGGAGCTCTACGAGGCCGCCACC
Source organism: Bacillota bacterium (assembly GCA_043824045.1). Taxonomy (GTDB): domain Bacteria; phylum Bacillota; class Clostridia; order Christensenellales; family Aristaeellaceae; genus CAXXOK01. The sequence goes on along the minus strand of JBDRTL010000029.1, from coordinate 7,316 downwards.
GTGGACGGCGCAAACCGCCTGCGCAAAATGTGGCACGTCACGCTGCCGGGCATCCGCGCCACCACCGTTACGCTTTTGATCCTGAACCTGGGGCGCATCATGGGCTCCAATTACGAGCGCCTTGCCACGTTTGGCAACGTGCTGGTGAAGGATTACCAATACCAGCTGGCCATCTACATCTACGAAAAGGGCCTTGCCGGAGGTAACTTTTCCAACGCCACCGCCGTGGGGCTGTTCCAGTCGCTTTTGGGCTTCATCCTCGTGCTGCTGGCAGACCGCTTCGCCAAAAGTCTTGGCGAGAGCGGCCTGATCTAGGGGGTGCCCGCCATGCATATGCAACAGGCAGCCCCGCTGCGCGGAACCAACGGTATGAAAACACGCACGACCGTGGGAGATGTGATCATCGTCACCGTCATCGTAATACTGTGCCTGACGTGCATCCTGCCGTTTGTCCACATCGCCGCGAAATCCATCTCGGGCAACTCGGAGGTTCTTTCCAAAAGCGTGACCCTGTGGCCCAAGGCCGTTACGTTTGAGGCCTACGTAACCATCTTTCAGGACGGGCAGCTAACCCATTCCATGCTCTATACGATGCTGGTGACCGTATTGTTCACCGTCATCGGCATGATCGTCACCGTCTGCGCGGCCTATCCGCTGTCCCGCAGACGCCTTTTGGGCCGGAACTTCATTTCGCTGATGATCCTCTTCACGCTCTATTTCTACGCCGGGCTGATCCCCGAATACCTGCTTTTGAAAAGCCTCGGGCTGATCAACAAAATGTGGGTGCTGATCCTTCCGCTTTCGTTCTCGCCGTTCAACATGCTGATCATGAAAAGTTTCCTGCAGTCCACCATCCCCGAAAGCCTGGAAGAGGCCGCGTTTCTGGACGGGGCGAGCAACTTCCAGATCCTCTTCAAGGTCATTCTCCCCCTGAGCAAGCCCATCCTCGCCACGCTGTCGCTGTTTTATGCGGTGGGCCGCTGGAACGCCTATGCGGACGCCCGGTACTTCATCACCAAAAAGGCGCTGCAGCCCATCCAGTATCTGTTGAGCAACATGGTGTTAAACTCCGGCGCGGACGCCATCAGCATTTCCGAAGGCATGGCGGTGCAGTCTACGCCGGAGGTCCTGCAGGCCGCGATGGTGATGTTCGCCACTCTTCCCATCATCTGCGTGTATCCGTTCATCCAGAAGCACTTTGTCAAAGGCGTGATGATCGGCGCTGTGAAAGGCTGATCTTCATTATAAAAAGAAAAGGAGAGAAACTACATGAAGAAATGGTTAACAACTCTACTTGCCGTGGTCATGGCGCTGAGCATGATCCTGCCCGCGGCAGCGATGGCTGATGAGGCCAAGGCCGCCGCCGGCGGCACGATCTCCGCGGAGCCGTTTGCGGAGCGCGTGAAGATCACTGTTCCCGTATACGACCGTTCCAAAGAAGGCTATCCTCCCGTGGACGACAACTACTGGACCCGGTGGGTACAGGCGGAATTCGGCGAAAAGTACAACGTTGACGTCGAATATGTCGCCATCCCGCGCGGCGACGTGATGACCAAGTATTCCCTGCTCATCGCGGCCGGCGAAACCCCCACGATCCTCATGGAGTACGACTATCCCAAAGTTGCGCAGTGGGCCAACGACGGCGCGATGCAGCCCATTGATCTGGATGCGTTCGCTCAGGTCGCCCCGACGTTTTATCAGGCGATGGTTGCCAACAACCAGCTTGGCTACTCCGTGCTCAACGGCGAGAATTTCTTCGTCCTCACCGAGCGCCCCTACTACAACACCACGTTTACCTATGTGACGATGTACCGCAAGGACTGGCTGGATGCGCTGGGTATCGTCACGCCCACCAACTATGCGGAATACATTGCCGCCCTGCAGGCCGTCCAGACGGCGAATGCGGAGCATCCTCTGGGCCTGATGATTCCCAAAGCGGCCTATGTTACCAACTTCGCGTTTCGCGATATCCCCGTGGACGAAGCCGAGTGGGCCATGCACTCAAGCCTCGGCACTGCCAGCCTGAGCTGGTATCCGACCTACAAGCTGCTCAAGCGCCAGAACGCCGAATACAATCTGGGCCTCTATTCGCCCGAGTATGAGCTCGATCTCGCCGAAATGACCGGCGGCGGCGGCGCTTCGCAGTGGCAGACCGATTTCATCAACGGCGCATCCTTCTCCTATGGCGGCTACATGTCCGCCAACGTCGCATGGCTGACCGCGTTCTATGAGAACAATCCCGGCGCGGAGCTTGCCGTCGTCCCGACCGATTGGGTTGTGGAAGCAGGCTTTGTGGATGTTCCGCAATTTCGCGCGGACAACCCCTTCGGTATGATCGTGGGCTTCTCGTCGCTTGCGACCGCGGACCAATTGAAGGCCGCCTGGATGTACCTGGAGTGGATGGCGCAGCCCGAAACCCTGGCCGTGATTGAAAACGGCATCGAGGGCGTGACTTTTACTTACAACGAAGAAGGTCTGCCGGTTGTCAACGGCGACTATCGCGGACCAGAAATGCTTAACCACGGCATGAACATCGACATGACCTGCTGCGTGCATGCGTCCAAGAAGGTCGGCACCATCGAGCAGACTATCGCGGCCATCGCCCCGCAAGGGCTCCCCAAAGATTTCACGCAGGAACTGATCGACAACTACTATGCGCTCAAGGCAATCGCAGATCTGGGCCGTGCTTATTCCGATCCGGTGTTCGCGGTTGCGATCGCCAGCGAGTCCGAGTTCACCGCGACCCTCCTGAGCCTGTACCAGGAGTACAGCGTACTGCTCACCAAGTGCGCCCCCGATGCGTTTGACGCCCTTTATGCCGAGCTGAGCCAGAAGTATCTGGACGCCGGTTATCAGGCGATCATCGACGAACGGCTGGCCGCTTATGAAGCGGGGCTGACCACCAAACTGCCTGTCAGGTAAGGCAAAGTGGCCTGACGACGGGACGTCCCCTTCGCTCCCAAAGGACAAGGGGGCGTCCTTTTGACTTCGGTTTCGGTTTCCTGTACATCGAGGGTGTTTCAACCGAAAGCAACACCAAAGGAGAACCTCATGAAGCTGGACATAAGCCGCGAACAGCTGCTAAAAACCATCGACGCCGTTGTGAAAAAGACCATGGAGATGGACCTGCCGTGGGAATGGCCCTGCGGCGTGGCCTATTACGGCGTTGCCAGGGCTTTTGAGGCGACGCAGCGGCAGGAAACCCTGGATTTGCTCAAGGATAAGGTAGATTCGCTCATCGCGCTTGGGCTCCCGCACTGGACGGTGAACACCTGCGCCATGGGGCACTGCCTGCTATCGCTGTACCGGGCGACAGGCGAAGAAAGCTATCTGCAAATCGCCGATTCCAAAATCGATTATCTGCGCAATCACGCACTGCGGTTTGACGACCATGTGCTTCAGCATACCGTTTCCGTCAATAACGATTTCCCCGGGCAGGCATGGGCGGACACGTTGTTTATGGCCGCGTACTTCATGCTGCGCTACGGCGTTCTGGTAAAAGACAAGGCCCTGATTGAAGACGCCCTGCACCAGTATTTCAAGCATATCGAGTACCTGCAGGACAAGGCGACGGGGCTTTGGTACCACGGCTACAGCAACTTGCAAAAAGACCACATGTCCGGCTTTTTCTGGGCGCGCGCCAACGCGTGGGCGGCCTACACCATGGCGCAGGTGAGGCATACCCTGCCCGAGCCGTACCTTTACCCGCCGTTTATGGATATCGACTGCTCCGTGCGCGACCAGCTCACGGGGCTTAAAACACTGCAGACCGATGGCGGGCTCTGGCGCACCGTGCTCAATGACCCCGATAGCTACGAGGAGATTTCCGCCTCCTGCGGCATCGCTGCCGCGATGGTGAAGAACAACAACCCGCTGCATACGGGGTATGTAAGGAAAGCCTATCCCGCGATCCTTCAAAACATCTCCGGGGACGGCCGCGTATTAAACGTTTCCGGCGGCACGGCCGTGATGAACGATCTGGAAGGCTACCGGAAGATCTCCCGCACCTGGACGCAGGGCTGGGGGCAGGGGCTCGCGCTTGCGTTTCTGGCGGCAATTTTTAGAGCAGAGGAGTAACCGCATGAACGACCTGAAAAGCGGCAGCTTTACCCTGCCCGGCGAGGCGGGATATGAAGCGCTCACGCTCGCCCTGGCAAAGCGGTGGGGCGCCGACGCCATCCGCGACTGCGACGGCACCACGCTTTCGGAAGGCATTTTAAAGGCGGGGTTTCAGATCTATGCTACCCTGTGCGTCGTCCGCCAGCATAACGGCTGGATTGCGGAGCATCCGGGCTGCCGCCAGCAGTGCATCCTGTCCACCTCGCTGCGCGTGTGCGACGGGGATGTGCTCGGCGTGCCGCTGATGGCGGACTTTTTCAGCGAGCAGTTTCAAATAAACGACAGCCCCGAGGCCTTTGCCCGCTGGCAGGTGTTCGACCGTACGACGGGCGAGGCGCTTGCGGCTTCGGACTGGGAATACTGCGCCCAAACGCAGAGCGTTTGTATCCGCGGCAAAGCGTGGCACAGTTACACGGTCAGCTTTTTCGCGTGGCGCATCTGGGAAGAGATTTCCATGTACAACCACACCACCAACCGCTGGGACAGCGAACACCTGATGCAGCTGGACCCCGTGTATCCCGAGGCGCAGCGGTATTTGAAGGAGTGGCTTGCCGATTGGTGCGAGCGCAACCCGCAAACGGACGTGGTGCGGTTTACGTCGCTGTTTTACAATTTTGCGTGGATCTGGGGCAGCAGCGAGAAAAACCGCTTCCTGTTTACGGACTGGGCGAGCTACGATTTCACCGTGAGCCCGCGGATGATGGCGGAGTTTGAGGCGGCATACGGCTACGGCCTGACGGCGGAGGATTTCATCCGGGGCGGCAGGCGCTGCCCGGGGCACGACGTGCCGGACGGAAAACAGCGCGACTGGATGGAGTTCGTGCAGCGGTTTGTAAGTGCGTTCACCCGGGAGCTTACGGACATCGTGCACCGCTGCGGCAAAAAGGCTTACGTGTTTTACGACGACAGCTGGGTCGGCATGGAGCCGTACAACGGCTGCTTTCAGGACATGCGCTTCGACGGGCTGATCAAGTGCGTGTTTTCCGGCTTTGAGGCGCGGCTGTGCGCCGATGTGCCCGTGCAAACGCACGAAATCCGCTTGCACCCGTACCTGTTCCCCGTGGGGCTTGGCGGCGCGCCGACTTTTACGGAGGGCGGCGATCCCAGCCGCGACGCGAGGGCCTACTGGCGGCAGGTGCGCCGCGCGCTGCTGCGCAAGCCCGTGGAGCGCATCGGGCTGGGCGGATACCTGCACCTGACCGAAAAGTTTCCGGAATTTGTAGGCTGTATCGAGGCCATCGCGGGTGAGTTTCGCCGCATCAAAGCGCTGCACGAAACAAGTGGCGTGTACACGCTGCCCTGCAAAATCGCGGTGCTCACCGTGTGGGGGAAGCTGCGCAGCTGGACGCTGTCGGGGCATTTCCACGAGGTGGCGGACCACGATCTCATCCACGTGATCGAGTGCCTTGCGGGCCTGCCGGTGGATGTGTCGTTTATCGATTTTGACGACGTGAAGAGGGGCGCGCTGGAAGGCGTGAACGCCGTGATCTGCGCCGGGCGCAGGGGCACGGCCTGGAGCGGCGGGGAGCTGTGGAAGGATTCGCGGGTGGCGGAGGCCGTTACGGAATTTGTGCATCGCGGCGGCACGTTTTTGGGCGTGAACGAGCCGTCCGCCGTGGAGGGCTACGCGGACAAGCTGCGCATGGCGCACGTGCTGGGCGTGAATATCGGCGAGCACTGCTGCCACGGCAGCTGGCAGTACGCCGTGCAAACGCCGGATGCGATCGCGGCCATCGGCGCGGCAGTGCCCGGCCACGCATCCGCCTATATCGCGGACGCCGGTACCGAGGTTTGGATGGCGGACGGCGGGCGGCTCGCGCTTACGCGCCATCCCTTCGGCAGCGGGCAGGGCATCTATGCGGGCGGGTGGCGCTACAGCCCGCAAAGCGCACGGCTTTTACTCGCGCTGCTGGCGGGCAGGGCCGAGCAGGAAGCAATTTCTGATAACCCTCTGGTGGATTGCGCCTGGTACCCCCAAACGGGCAGGCTCGCGCTGGCAAACCTGACCTCCGAGCCCCAGCAAGGAGCGGTGACCGTCCAGGGCCGTACGATCAGGTTCCAATTGAATGCGGACGCGATGCAGACGCTGGAGCTGTGAAATAGGATACATAAAAGCGCATCCGGCGTGTACGGATGTGCTTTTGATGCGAATACGGGATGATTGGTCACAAACCTGCCCGAAGAATTGACAGATTTCATATTCCGAATTATACTGCAATTGCCATCTGAAAGAAGTAAAAAGCGGATTTCCGCATTCACTGCAAGACGTTGACCGTGCGTTTTCGTTCCCGTATGGAATGAGAAGGCCTTGCCGTTCCCGGCACACGCCGGGCGGCCGTTGTGCGACAGAAAGGAGAACCCGATGAAGAAGCTTGCGCTGGCAGCCGCGCTGATCCTCGCGCTGCTTTTGCCCGCAATCTCCATGGCCGAAGACAATATGGTGACCGTCACCTACCCGGACGGAACGGTTGTCCAGATGTCCGTGGAAACCTATCAATCCTTATTTTTGGGCGGCGCGCCCACTGACGCCGTGGACACGGCGGATACGCAGGAGCAGGCCGTGCCGTGGCCGACGTATGTTTTAAACGAGTATCCGCTGGAGCCTGTGATCAAATGGGAGGCCTACCGCATTATGGCTTACCTGGGGCCGTCCCGCAACTATGCTGAAACCGACTCCTACAAGCCGTACAAATTCTCGCGCACGGACGGCTTGTTCATCGAAGGCAGCTATGTGTTCGTCGATATGAACTATCCGTCCGTCGGCGTGCGGCGCACCTATTTTTCCCGCGGCGCGTTTGAAAGCACAAGCGACGTGCCGGAGATCACGCTGATCGGGTATCATGCCGAAACGACGCAGGATGCGCTGCCCCGCTACGGCCCCGGCGCGATCTACGACCCGTTCCCGGACGCGTTCGCGGCCGCCGGCACGCCCCTGACCATATACTTTGAGGAAAGCGGCTACGTTTTTGCCGAGTTCGAGGCCGGTTTCCAGCTCGTCCGCGCGTGGATCGAGGCTGGCAGCGTAATACCGGAATAAAGTTTGAGAATTGTACGGCGTGATATTCTGCATGTGGCCATCGCCGATACCGTCGATGGCTTCATGCTGTGTGCAATCGTATATTGGCTTTCCTTTATTTGGGATGCGGTAGTGGCTGTAGGGACGATGCTTCAGGAGTGCATGGAGCATGGTAAGGTTT
>JBDRTL010000028.1:0-7107 GCA_043824045.1 Bacillota bacterium | reverse complement strand
CTCGTAAAAATTTAATATTGGATTTCCCCCTCTTTGTCTTGCGGATTTCATACAAGTATTGTATAATCCGATGCGGGATGAATTATGTCCACGCGGGCCGGATATCGTCCCGATGGGAGGGCGTCATGCAAGACGATTATTTTGCCCTGATGCAAACGATCGCCCCTGACCTGGCCGAGCAGATCGAGCGCCGCGCGCTGGTGCTGGAGCGCATCGACGCGCTGCAGCCCGTCGGCAGGCGCATGCTGGCCGGCCGCTTGAACCTGCCCGAGCGCGAGGTGCGTTCCATCGCAGCGACGCTCAAGGATAACGGACTTGTCACGCTTGGCGCGGCGGGAATGGCGCTCACGCCGGAGGCTGAGAACATCATGCCGGCGGCGCGGCGCTTCAGCCGCGAGCTGCGCGGCCTGACCAGGATGGAAGCGGCGCTTGGGAAGCTTTTGCACGTGCCGCGCGTCTATGTGGCCGCGGGCGACGCCGATCAGGACCCCCATGTGCTGCACGAAGTGGGCAGGCTCGCCGCGGGCAAGCTGCGCTCCATCCTGCGCAGCGGGGCGACGCTGGCGGTCACCGGAGGGCAGACGATGCTTGCGCTTGCGCAAACGCTTCCCCACGGCACGCCGATGAACGTGATGGTGGTGCCCGCGCGGGGCGGCATCGGGCGCGAGCTGGAAACGCAGGCAAACACCGTGGCGGCGGAGATCGCCGCGCGGCTGGGCGGGCATCACCGGCTGATGCACCTGCCCGACGACGTGGACGACGCGGCCATGACGGAGCTTCGCAGGATGCCGGACGTTTCGGAAACGCTGGATCTGCTGCAGCGGGCGGACGTGGTGCTTTACGGCATCGGCAGGGCGGATGAAATGGGGCAAAAGCGCCAGCTGCCGGCGGAGCTTTTCAACGCCGTGCTCTTAAGAGGCGCGAAGGCAGAGGCGTACGGCTGCTACTTCAACTTAGACGGCGACGTGGTGTACTCCGCGTCCTCCGTATCCCGCGATCTGGGCAAACTAAAGCCCGATTGCGCGATGATCGCCGTGGCGGCGGGCGGGCGTAAGGCGGATGCCATCCGCGCCGTGATGAACTCGCGCCCGCAGGCTATGCTGGTGACGGACGAGGGCGCGGCCAGGGCGATGCTTAAACTGTAGAAGCGGGATATCAGCTTGCTTTCGGAAAGGCGGGGCCGCACCCGCCACCCGGACGGCAAGTGATACGATAGAACATGACAAGAGGCAAGGAGTGTGCAGTATGGCAAAGAAAACTGTGGAAGACATCCGGGTACATGGCAAAAAAGTTCTTGTGCGTTGTGACTTCAACGTACCGCTGGACGACAACAATGTGATTACCGATGAAAATCGTATCCGCGGCGCGCTGCCGACCATCCGGTACCTGATGGATCAGGACGCGCGGGTGATATTGTGTTCGCACCTGGGACGCCCCAAGGGCGACGGATTTGAGGCGAAATATTCGCTCGCGCCCATCGCCGCGCGCCTTTCCCAACTGCTTTCCAAGGAAGTGCCGCTGGCCAAAGATGTGATCGGCCCCGATGCGAAAAAGCTTGCCGCCGCGCTCAAGGACGGCGATGTGATGATGCTGGAAAACGTGCGCTTCCACAAGGAAGAAACCAAGAACGATCCGGCGTTTTCCAAAGAGCTTGCCTCGATGGCCGAGGTGTACGTCAACGACGCGTTCGGCACTGCGCACCGCGCCCAATCGTCCACCGAGGGCGTGGCGCATTTCCTCTCCCCGGCGGTGTCCGGCTTCCTGATCGGCAAGGAGCTTGCCGTGATGGGCAAGGCGCTGGAAAACCCGGAGCGGCCGTTTGTGGCGGTGCTGGGCGGCGCAAAGGTATCGGATAAAATCGGCGTGATCAACAACCTGCTGGAGAAGGTCGATTCGCTGGTGATCGGCGGCGCAATGAGCTACACCTTCAAAGTGGCGCGCGGCATTCCCGTGGGCAACAGCAAGATGGAGGCGGATAAGGTGGAGCTCGCCAGAGAGCTGATGGAAAAGGCCAAGGCGAAGGGCGTGCGCTTCCTGCTGCCCATCGACAACGTCGCTGCCGACAGCTTTTCCAACGACGCCCTGCGCATCACCGTGCACAACCGCGCGATTCCCGACGGATTTGAGGGCCTGGACATCGGCCCCAAAACGCAGGTGCTCTACGCTAACGAGATCACCGAGGCAGGCACCGTGATCTGGAACGGCCCGATGGGCGTGTTCGAGTTCCCCAACTTCGCCGACGGCACGCGCGAGATTGCCAAGGCCATGGCGGCTTGCAAGGGCGTCACCATCGTGGGCGGCGGCGACAGCGCGGCGGCCGTGGAGCAGATGGGCTATGCCGATAAGGTGACCCATGTGTCCACCGGCGGCGGCGCGAGCCTGGAATTCCTCGAGGGCATCGAGCTGCCGGGCGTTGCGGCCCTCGACGATAAGTAAATCAACCTGTTGAAAAAACCTAATCTGCGTTGTCAGCTACGGGTGGCAAGGGGCATCACTTACAAACGAGTAAGCTCAGCCCTTTGCCACCCTTGCTTCCTAGCATCTCAGGCTTTTTGAACAGGCTGATGAAAAGCAGACCATTCTGATTGTCTCATGTGTCTTGCCTTTTACATTCCTTGATCGCATGTGGTTTAGAACTTCGACAGAATGTGGTACAATACCATCGTGAAACGATGACAAAGGAGCGAAGGAAATGCGCAAACCGATTATAGCCGGAAACTGGAAAATGAACAAAACACCGGGCGAAGCGAAAGCGCTCGTGAACGAATTGGTCCCCCTGGTGAAGGACGCCGCGTGCGACGTGGTGGTCTGCGTCCCCGCCGTGTGCTTTCAGGCGGCGGGCGAGGCGGCCAAAGGCTCCAACATCAGGCTGGGCGCGCAGAACGTGCACTTTGCCAAAAGCGGCGCGTACACGGGCGAGCTGAGCGCGGAGATGCTCAAAGCCTGCGGCGTGGAATACGCGATCATCGGCCACAGCGAGCGGCGGCAGTACTTCGGCGAAACGGATATCACGGTGAACAAGCGGGTACGCGCGGCGGTCGCCGGCGGGCTGATCCCGATTCTCTGCGTGGGCGAGATGAAGGACGAGCGCGAGGCGGGCTATACCGACGCGATCGTGGAATACCAGACGCGCATGGCGCTCACGGGGCTTTCGGCGGACGAGGTGAAGGCTGTCGTGATCGCCTACGAGCCCGTGTGGGCAATCGGCACCGGGCTCACCGCCACCGACGAGCAGGCCAACGATACCATCGGCGTTATCCGCAGGGCGGTGGAACGGCTGTACGGCAGGGGCACGGCGCAGGCCGTGCGCATCCAGTACGGCGGCAGCATGAACCCGGGCAACGTCAAAGGCCTGATGGCGCAGCCCGAGATCGACGGCGGCCTGATCGGCGGCGCGTCGCTCAAGGCGGCGGATTTTTCGAAGGTCGTATTGTTCGACCGATAAGCAAGGAGAAGTGCGATGCAAAAAACCATGACGGCGCTGATCATCATGGACGGTTTCGGAATCAACCCCGTTTGCGAGGGCAACGCCATCTGCCAGGCCGGCACGCCGCGGCTTGACGCGCTGATGGCGATATACCCGCACACGCAGCTGGGCGCCAGCGGCATGGACGTGGGGCTACCCGCCGGCCAGATGGGCAACAGCGAAGTCGGGCACTTGAACATCGGCGCGGGGCGCGTGGTGTACCAGGAGCTGACGCGGATTACCAAGGATATCGAAGACGGCGTCTTCTTTCAGAAACAGGCGCTGTGCGGCGTGATGGAGCACGCGAAGAAGACCGGCAAGGCCGTCCACCTGATGGGGCTGGTGTCCGACGGCGGCGTGCACAGCCACAACACGCACCTGTACGCGCTTTTAAAGATGTGCAAGTCATACGGGCTGAAAAAGGTGTATGTGCACAGCTTTCTGGACGGGCGCGACGTGCCCCCGACCAGTGGCCTGAGCTACGTGAAAGAGCTCGAAGACAAGATGCGGGAGATCGGCGTGGGCAGGATCGCCACGGTGATGGGCCGCTACTGGGCGATGGACCGCGACAACCTATGGGACCGCGTGGAAAAGGCGTACGACGCCATCGCGCTCGGCCAGGGGCTGACCGCGAACAGCGCGCAGCAGGCCGTGGAGCAGAGCTACGCGCTGGGCGACAAGGGCAATGACGAGTTCGTGCTGCCGACGGTGGTGCTTTTAAACGGCAAGCCGACCACGGTTGTCGAACCCGACGACGGCGTGATCTTCTTTAACTTCCGCCCCGACCGCGCGCGCCAGCTCACCCGCGCGTTCATTCAGCCGGATTTCAAGGGCTTTGTGCGAAAGAACGGCTATTTTCCTGTGCACTTCGTGACCATAACGCAGTACGACGCGACGTTTACGGGGCTTTCGGTCGTCAACCCGCCGGAAGACCTGAGCAACACGCTCGGGGAAACGGTTTCCGGCCTGGGTTTGACGCAGCTCAGGATTGCGGAAACCCAGAAATACGCGCACGTCACGTTTTTCTTCAACGGCGGCGTCGAGCCGCCCAACCCCGGCGAGGACCGCATTCTGGTGCCGTCGTCCAAGGTCGCGACCTTTGACATGGACCCCGAAATGAGCGCGTACGAGGTTGCCGGCAAGGCGATCCACGAGATCAACGCGAGAAAATACGACATGATGATCCTGAATTTCGCCAACTGTGACATGGTGGGGCATACGGGCATCATGGAGGCCGCCGTCAAGGCCGTGAAGGCCGTGGACGACTGCGTATGGGGTGTGGTGCGCGCCATACTGCAAAACGGCGGGCGCGCGTTTATCACCGCCGACCACGGAAACGCCGACCAGATGGTCGATCCCGAAACCGGCGGCCCGTTCACCGCGCACACGACCAACCCCGTGCCGTTTATCGCCATCGGTCAGGACATGATTGGCAGGAAGCTTCGGCAAGACGGCAGGCTTTGCGATATCGCCCCCACGATGCTCGAAAGCATGGGAATCGCGGTACCCAGGGAAATGACGGGGAAATCGCTGCTCCTGTAAACGGACGCATACGTGCCCGCGCGGTATTTACCCTGCGCGGCGCAGAGGAAATCAAAATGGTAACTCCCGGCAGGCCGTTGCTTGCCGGGAGTTTTGACGATGTGATGAAAAAATCCAATTCCCCATGTATTCCACAGGGAACCGCTATCTCCAGTCGAGCTGATATTCGTTGATGTATGGATCCTCATACCAAAGTTCGCGGTCGTTTTGCCACGGTAGGTCGCCGGCATATCCGATTGCCTGCGCGCAGGCATCTCCGGTGTCGCGCAGCGCTTTGCGGGCAGATTCCATGGTTCGGGTATCGCCGCTATCCAGAGAATCCGCGGCGGTCGAAAAAGCGGATACCGCGCTTTGATATGCGGCCTCAAAAGCGCCGTATGCCTCTTTTTGCGGATCGGTCAGGGCATTGCCGTCCATCCCGTTCACAGTCTCCATGAATTCCCGCGCCACGGAGATGTAATGCACGGAAGAAAAACCCGTATCGCGCAGCCATTGGGCATATTGGGTGCTCACATAGGGGGTGGGCTGCGCGGCAATGCCGTATACTTCCTGCAGCACCGACAGGCGGTTGTCCTGATCGGTAAAGGTGAAGTTCCATTCAAGCATGCTCCGATAGGAGCCTGTCAGGACATGCGAGCCGACCGTTTCCGCGTCGACGCCGAGGATCACCGGCAGCAGGGATATAAGCCGCTCCATGCCCGACGCGTCGATATCGGTGACGAAGTGGCCGTACTGGGCCGGCGCGGTATCGAGCAGGTTCAAAACCGCGGCTTCGTCGTTTCGCAGCTTCCTGAAAATCGCCAGCATCGTCTCCCGCTGCCGGTTGGTTCGCCCGATATCCGTGTAGTTCACGGTCGCGTTGGTTCTTGCGCGGACATAGTCCATGATGCCCATTCCGCTTAAGTGCTGCAGGCCCTTGTGATACCATTTGCCGCTGGAGCCCTGGTAGCGCATTTCAAGCTCTACGTCGGCGCCGCCGATCTGGTCGCCCAGCGCGATCATCGTTTGCATATCGACGGCGAAATTATAATCGATTTTGATATTTCCCAGCAGCCGTTCCGCCGCGCGCTTTGTGTTTTCCAGCCCTTCCCGCAGGCTCTGCGCGCAGTTCATGGCGGCGTTCAGCTTGTAGATCCCCCGCACGCCCGGCACGTACGTTACGGTATCGCGGGGAAGCGATATCAGGTCGATCCGCTGTTGATCCAGATTGATCGCGACGACCATAACGGCGTCGGTATGGCAGTCTTCGATTTTGTTCTTGTACCCGCTTCCCCAGTATCCTTCCATCCCCAGGTCGATGCCCAGCAGCAGGATATTGACGATTTGATCGGTTGTCTGCGTGTATTCCGTGATCTCGTACGGTTCAATCAATGGATTCACGGATTCCGCGGCGGCTCCGGCGTTTGGAAACAGGAGCAGGAAGGAGAAAATCAACAGTGAGACGATTGCAGGCTGACCTTTCAAACGCATAATCTTCCTCCGACAACATCGTATGATTTACTCTGCTCAGGATACCCAAACGAACCTTCGCCTGTCAACTGCTAATCGGACAATCGCGGCGTACTGTTAAAATATTAGTGCTTACGCGTGACAACCATGCATTGCATGCTGCCGTTCATCAAAGGCGGCGTTCCGGCGCAAAGCGGCTTTCGCCTCCAGGGGGACGGTTTATGGTGAAATCCTCATGAACATTATATTGTGGATATGATACGAAATAATAAGATATATAGTATCATGTAAAAAAATTACAAAAAGAATGTTACATTATGCTTGATTTTTCGCGGTAAACGCTTTACAATAATACTAATCATGATTCCATGTTCGCATATAAATGAAAGGATGAATCCAATGGCAAAAAAGATATTGCTCGTTGATGATGAGCCTTTGATTGTCAAGGGCCTGCAATATTCCCTCGAGCAGGAGGGATTCGAGATCGAATCGGCGGCGGACGGCGAAGAAGCGCTGGCTAAGTTCTTCGCCGGTAAATATGATTTTATTTTGCTGGACGTGATGCTGCCCAAGCTCGACGGGATCACGGTTTGCCAGCGTATCCGCGAGCACAGCAACGTGCCCATCATCATGCTGACGGCCAAGGGCGA
>JBDRTL010000027.1:0-6999 GCA_043824045.1 Bacillota bacterium | reverse complement strand
CGCACATGCCCCTGCGACGCCGTGACCTTATACCCCTTGCCCAGGAATTTTTCTATGGTTTTCGCCTTGGCGGGCGATTCCACGATCACCAGTTTTTGTTTCGTTGCTTCTGCCACGTTGTTTCCTCCTATTGGGTCAGCGGTTGATCAAGCGATAGATATTGCCGCTTTCCCGTGTTATCTCTCCGCCGATCTCCAGCATACACAGCTGTGCGATCAGCGCGTCGGTTGTCAGTCCGGTTACTTTTTGGAGCGCGTCCATCCCCATCGCTTCCTTCCGGAGCGCCCGGATAATGCTGCCGGAAATGGAATCGCCCGGGTTCGCCTCTTCGCCGCGGGTTAAGTGGGGCGGTTCGATGCCTAAATCCGTCAGAATATCATCCACGGACGTAATCATCACGGCGCCCTCGCGGATGATGGTGTTGGGCCCCTCGGCGTAATACTGGCCGATGTTGCCCGGCACCGCGAACACCTCCCGGCCCTGATCAAGCGCCGTTCGCACGGTGATCATTCCCCCGCTTTTTACACGCCCTTCCACAAAGACCACCCCGCGGCACAGCCCGCTGATCACGCGGTTGCGGTGCGGGAAGTGATAGCTGTACGGCCTGGAATCCGGCGGGTATTCGCTGATCACCGTGCCACCGCTTAAAAGAATCTGATGAAACAGGCCCGCATTCTCCGGCGGGTAGGGTGTGTTCAGCCCGCTGCCAAGCACCGCGGCCGTTATGCCGCCCTGTTGCAGCGCGCCCTCGTGCGCGCTGGCGTCGATGCCGATCGCCATGCCGCTGACCACGCACACGCCCGCCTGGCTCAGCGTTCCGGCGATGGTTTTGGCCATGTCCGCTCCGTATCCGCTGGGATGGCGGGTGCCGACGACGGCGACGCAGGGAAGGCCGAGCGCCGCAACATCGCCCATACAATACAGGAGATACGGCGGATCGTCAATACTTTTTAAAAGCGCGGGGTAGGGTTCGTCGTCTGAAAAGAGCAGCCGTATCCCTTGCTTTCCCATGCTTTCAATCAGCGTATCCAGCGCGCTTTGCCTGTGGTAACAAGCCAGAATCCGGTTTGCCTCGGGGTGTTTGGAAAACCGTTTCCCCTCCCCGAACCACTCCCATAGCGCGGCAGCGGAACCCGCTTCCTTTAACAGTTTTTGCAGCCTGTCCGCCGTGATTTCGGCGCAGGAGAGCCATAACAGGCAGCGCCGCTCTTTCGTCAACTCCATGCTACCTCCAATACCGGCCGTCGAGGTTGCGCAGGTGGATAGCCTCGGCGATATCCTGCGGCTGGATGGTTTCGCGGCCGCTCAGGTCGGCGATGGTGCGCGCCACTTTGCAGATGCGGCTGTACGTGCGCATGCTGATGTGGAATTTCTCCATGGCGCTGTGCAGCATGGCCCGGGCGGCGGCCTCCATCACGCAGTACTTTTCGATTCCCTCCTGCGGCATCTGCGCGTTGCAGAAAAAGGGCTCGTCTTTGTATCGTTCCAACTGAAGCGTACGCGCCGCCACCACGCGCTTTTGCACGGCGCCCGTATCTTCCTGCTCCCGGTTGCCGCGGATGTCGTCGATCTCCACCGCGTCCATCTCGATCTGGATATCGATACGGTCTAAAAGCGGGCCGCTGATGCGCGCCAGATAGCGCTTGATTTCGCCCGGTTTGCAGCGGCAGGGCTTTGATTTGCTGCCGTGGTTGCCGCAAGGGCAGGGGTTCATGCTCGCCACCAGCATGCAGCGGCTCTGGTATTTCGCCTGCCCGCTGATGCGCGTAACGTTCACAAATCCGTCTTCGAGCGGCTGGCGCAGCGCTTCCAGCGTCTGCCGCTGATACTCGGGCAGCTCGTCTAAAAACAGCACGCCGTTATGCGCCAGCGATACCTCCCCCGGCTTGGCCTTGATTCCCCCGCCGATGATGGACGGCAGGGAAGCGTTGTGATGCGGCGAGCGGAACGGGCGGCACGTCATCAGCCCCGTTTCCTGTTGGAGCACCCCCGCCGCCGAATGGATGCAGGTAGTCTCCAGCGCTTCCTCATAGGAAAGCGGCGGGAGGATGCCCGGCATGCAGCGTGCCAGCATCGTTTTTCCGCTGCCGGGCACGCCGACCATCAGAAGATTATGCCCGCCCGCCGCGGCGATTTCCAGCGCCTTGCGCGCGATCAGCTGCCCTTTGACATGGCGCAGGTCGCGCTCCGGCTGGTAGGTTTCCAGCAATGTATGATAGCTGATCTGCGCCTGCGGCTGTATCCGCGTCCATCCCGTCAGGTGTTCCACCACCTGCTTGAGCGTCGCGGCGGAATAGATCGTAACGTCGTTTAGGCACTGCACCTCTTTTGCGTTGTGTACCGGCAGCACCACGGCCTTTACGCCCTTGTCCCGCGCCGCCAGCACCATCGAAAGCACGCCGCGCACGGGTGCAAGCTCGCCGTGCAGCGTGAGTTCCCCCAGCAAAAGCGTTTGCTCCAGTTCCCGATATTCCCCGGGATTTTGCGCGGCAAGCAGCGCGACTGCGATGGAAAGCTCCAGGCTCGTGCCTTCCTTTTTCACGTCGGCGGGCGCCAGGTTGATGGTCAGCTTCTTCATCGGCCAGTCGTAGCCGGTGTTGATCATCGCGGCGCGGATGCGGTCGCGGCTTTCCTTTACGGCAACGCTGGGCAGGCCGACGATGTCAAAGCCGATCATACCCTTGCCCAGAAAGGCTTCCACGTCGACCAGAAAGCCGTTCACGCCATCCAAACCGCCGGAAACTGTTCTCGCCAGCATCATATTCCTCCGTTACACAGGCAGGTTGGGGAACCAGCGCAGGAAGTTCATGTAGTCTCTGGATACCGTCATCCCCGACGCATACGGGTAGAACATGATAAAGAACGTAAGCGAGGCTGCCAACAGCCCGATCATCAGCGCTTTGCGCAGCTTTTCATTCTGGATTTGCGCTGCCGTCAGCATCGTCGCCAGAATGATAAACGGGAGGCTTGCGAAATAATGGTAGAAGAACATCGAGCGCGGCACCAGCGCCCACGGCAGGTACTGCGCTAAAAAGCTGACGGCGAGGATTAAGTACGCGGGCTGATCCATACGCTCCCGCAGGTCGTCCTTCCGCCGCAGGGTATTGCGCAAAAGCAATGCAAATACCGCGATCATGGCCAGCGCTCCGGCGTAGAACACGGCCGGATTGCCCAGGCAGATGATGTTCGCGCCGTATCCTGAGGCCAGGTAGCTGTCCTGCGCGTACCAGATGGGCTTTAAAATCAGCGGCCACTGCCACCAAGGCGAGTAGAACGGATGGTCCATGCCGAGCCCCGGCGTGGAATGGTAGGATAGCATGCCCTGCTGCGTGAGGAGGATGCGCTGAAGCGTCACCGGCCCCGTAGGCGACAGGTACGGAATGTAGCTGAGATAATAGATCACCAGGGGGATGGCGATAAAGAACAGCACGCACAACCCGCAGGTGATGAAAATGCGTTTGAGCAGCAGCGCCCGCGACCACCGTACCCTTGCGGCCTCCGCCTTCGTCAGCCGCCTTTCGTCCAGGTCGTGCGCGGTAAGGCCTGCGCGGAACTGCCGGTAGAGCGCGTACACAAACAGCGCGGCAAGCCCCACGGCGGCGTACAATCCCGTCCATTTGGAAGCGATGGCAAGACCCATGAACAAACCGGACAGGAACAGCGGAATCAGCGATCTGACAAAGGATTTCGTGATGAGGCGGGGTTTTGCGTCCGGCGAAGGTACGGCGAACGAATCGGACATGACGTAGCGCGTCATGCACAGATAGGACAGGATGATGAAGAACACCGGGAACGAATCGATGGTCGCAAGCCGCGTCTGCGTGAAGTGCATGAGGTCAAGCGTCATCAGCAGCATCGCAAACGCCGCAAACCAACGGTTTTTCGTCAGCTGTTTTCCGAATAGATACATCGCGGGCAGCATCAGCGCCCCGATGAACGCGCCCATGAAGCGCCAGCCGAACGGCGTCATGCCGAAAACCGCGATTCCGACGGACATCATCAGCTTGCCCAGCGGCGGGTGCGAGGTTTCGTACGGCGCTTGCCCGTGCAGGTGCTCGTACGCGGTGCGCGCGTAGTAGATTTCGTCAAAATAGGTGCCGTTGATAAAGCCCGGCTCGCCGGAAAGCGTATCCTGCTCGTCGATCAGGTTTTCGGGCCGCGTATCGGTTTTCAGTTCGTCGTTGGGGCTGAAGTAGGATACCAGCGAGACGGGGACGCGGTCGCCGTTTTCATCCCGCAGGATGATTTCCTTCAGGTTCAGGCCCGCGAACCCGGCGTTGACGCGCAGGTATTTGCCCGTGAGCCAAACGACGTTGTTCTCGCTGTCGCTCAGGAATTGGGTGGTGTTGATATCCTGCACCATCGCCTTTGTGGCGTACAGCCAGCGGTAGCACAGGCCTTCCCGCATGCGGCAGATGGTTTCGTCCGACCAGGTTTCGCCGTCGTCGCTTACAGACACGCTGAAGTTGTGGTAGCTCACCCCGGCGAAATACAGAAGCTTGAACATGGTTTCCTCTTCCAGTTCAAACACAACCTGATCCTCGCCGCTTGCGGATACCCATGCCGTCTGCGGCGCTTTGAGGCTTCCCAAATTCACAAAAGCGACCGCGCAGTAGACAATGAACGTAATACCCATGATCAGGAGATCTCGCAGGTTCAGGCGCAGCCTGGCGTCCCCGGGATGCAGCAGGCGCTCTGTATGCGTCTCCGTTCCCGCATACAGCCTGAAATTTGACTTTCGCAGCGGTTCGGACTGTTTCAGGCCTGTAAAGGCGATAGTTGCGGCATATCCGCACAGCAAAAGGTTTGCGACGCACAGAATGGAATTCACGGCGCCTGTGTCCGCGTTCAAATGACCCATCAGCGAGCCGAACAGAATGGAATTGTTCAGCACGATGGCGGTATTGATAAAGGCGGTGACCGACAGACCGGCGCACAGCCACAGAAGCCGCCTGTCTTTTACGCGGATATAGGCAAGCGGCAGCAGCGCGCAGGCCGCGAACAGGTAGCGCTCGTGGATTTTCAGCCCCAGCACATACACACCGATCAGCATCAGCGCCATATAAAACGGCAGCGCTTCGGCCCTGCGCTCCACCACGACCAGCAGGAGCGCGGCGGTATAGACCACCGCCATCCACATCGTGCCATAGATAAGGAAGGTGCTCGGCCAGAACGCGGAAACCAAAAACGCAAGCCCGAACACGGCGCACAGCGCGGCCAGCATGAATTTGCGGCTGTCATCCGTGCCGTTTTCTTTGCGGACAAGGCCCTGCCACAGCGCGGTTGCCCGCGCTTTGACGCTTTTAAAGCCCCGCGTCACCCCCAGCTGCCACACCCCGACCGACAGCAGCGCAAGCCCCGTAAGTATGGGCTGCCACACGCTTAAAACGCGCACGGCACGGCCGGAGGACGCCGACAGCGCGGACCAGTTGCCACCCAGCAGATACATGAGGTTCGCCGTATTGAGCGCCGCGTAATCGTAGGACGCCAACGTTTCCTGATACCGTTTCAACAGCCATAAAAAGTCCGGCTGCCGGATCTGGAAAGGCACGATGATGACCAGCGCCGCGCCCACGGCCAGCGCCGCGCCCTGCCACAGCTGCCGATACTGCCGTTTGCGTCCGGCCCGATCGTCAAATAAAACCGAGGCGGCCAGCCATACCAGCCCGACGGGGGCGAACAGCAGCGCCTGCGGCTTGATGAGGATGGAGACGATAAAGACCGGAAGGGCGACGCGCCATTTTTTGTCCGCCGCGGCTATCGCGGTGACGACCAGCAAAAGCGCCAGCAGCGAGTCCGCCTGCCCCCAGGCGGAGCCCGTCACGAGCACGGTGGGATTGAACGCGAAAAACAGCCCGAGGAACGCGGCGGCTTTCGCGGAGACGTGTTTTTTCGCAAACGAGAACAACAGCATCGCCGTCAGCATGTCGCAGAGGATAGGAATGATTTTCAGAAGCAGCAGAACCGACGGCGACAGCGAATAGCCGATGGCCTGGATGATCTGCCCGACCGGCCAGAGCATCAGAATATATCCGGGCGGATAATCGCAGAAATAATCGGAGGTATAAAACCCGAACGGCCCGACCGAAGCCATGCGCAGGCTCCACGCCGAAAAGCAGCCGATATCCACGTCGTAGCCTTTGACCGCCGCGCCCAAAATCAGCCGCAGCACAAACGCGGCCATCATGCCAAGCGCAAACAGGCCGATCGTCTTTTGGTTTGATGCGGTGAGTTTCCGTTCATCGGTGAGCAAGTAACGCGCGCTGAGGTACGAAAGCCCGGCGAACAAAAGCCCAAGCAGGATGAACAGCCCGGTCGATTTCTGCGCGCTTTCCTGCGTAACGGCTGCGGTATCGTCGGTCTGCAGGCTGAACCAGACATCCGCGAACACGTTCTCGGGCAGGGTTTGTACTTTCTCAACCTTGATATCGTCGAAGTACGCCGTGCCCTTGCTTTCCGCGCTGTACCCGCCGACGCGCACACCCAGCTCCACCGATGTTTGGTCCGCGTCGGTTTCGCCGTACCACTCGACGTACCTCCACTCCCCGCCCGTTTCAAACACGCTTTCGGACATCGTGTACAGGTTTTCCAGCGCGAAGTTCGCGCCGTTGCCCACGTCGCTCATCTCTTTGACCAGAATGTAGCCCGAAACGCGGTACATGCTTTCGGGTTCGACGTTCACGACGGTCACAAAGCGCGCGTCGTTCAGGTTGGCGTTGACGATCTTTGCGCTGTGCGTGCCCGTATGCGCTTCCTCATCGGTAATCTCAAACAGGGTATTGCTGTCCATATCGCGGTAGGAGACCGTATACCAGCCGTCCGGCATGCCCGAAGCGGTAACGGACTCAAACCCGCCGTTTTGGAGCAGGCTGTCCCCTTCCGCGGCGGCCGCGCCAAGCAGCAGTGCTGCGATCAGACATCCGAAAAGCAACTTCTTCATCGAACAGTCTCCCCGATGTATTTTCCGATAAACGAGCGCCGGTGCTCTGGGCACGCGCC
>JBDRTL010000026.1:0-2264 GCA_043824045.1 Bacillota bacterium | reverse complement strand
TGCGCGTGGCCTTCCACGATCACGTCCATCAGCGTACGGTCGCTTTCCTCGCCGTAGATAGGCTTGTTGAGGCTCACGTAGCTGTTGAGCGGCAGGTGCTTTTGGCGCGTCGCCGTTTTGATGGCGGTGATGATCTGGCGCGTGATGCACAGCTCCGCAAACGCGCGAAAGCTCGACAAGCGCTCCAGCTGATAATCGCGGATGGATTTGAACAGGCCGATCATGCCCTCCTGCACGATGTCCTCGTGGTCGGCGCCGATCAGGAAGTAGCTGCGTGCCTTGGAACGGACGAAATTTTTATATTTGCTCAGCAAAAACTCAAGCGCCACGCGGTCGCCGCTCTGCGCCATGCCGGCGATGGCTTCATCCGTTTTATCCCCAAACCGTACGCGCAGCGTCTCCTCCCAGGAGATCTCCGGCTGTTCTTCGGGCGGGACTACATATTCGGCGTCGTCTCTTGTGTCTTCCTGTGGGTGCATCGTCATGGTTCCATTTCCTGCCTTACGTGTTACTTCTGCCTGCGCAGGGTTTCCAGCGCCTGCTTCTGCTCATCGCTCAGCCCGCTTAACAGCGGCGTTCTGTCGGAAGGCGTATGGGTAACATGTTTGGAGCGGAGGTTGTGCCTCTCGGCGGAAAGCTCCTGCCAGAGTTCGCGGGCCGACAGCCGCGTCGCGCCCCGGCCCAGGATCATCGTCTGTTCCAGATGATCGCTGGTGGCCACGCGCACCTCCCGCCAGGAGGGGGTTTTGCCGCAGGTCCTTTCGATATACTGGTCTGCGGTTTGCCCGTGTTTGCTGAAAATGACGGTCAGCGAGTGCCGATGCTCGATACTTTCTGCGGCGCGGTCGCTCTGATGGCCGTCGAAGACTAAAACCACTTCCTGTGCGGTGGAACCGGCGTAGTCTTCCAGCAGGTCGGCCAGCCGGTCGCGCGCCTCGCCGATGGTCATCACGCCGTCCTTCATCTGCGTCCATGCGCCGATCACGTTGTAGCCGTCCACGAACAGAAGCGGTTTCATCGGCTACCTGGACCGCAGTACGGCATAAAGCAATATGCCCGCGGCGACGGACGCGTTCAGGCTGTCGATCTTGCCGCGGATGGGCAGGGCGACTGTTTTGTCGCACTTCTCCAGCACCAGGCGGCTGATGCCCTCGCCTTCCGCGCCGATCACGATCACCGCGCCGCCAGAGAAATCGACGGCCGTATAATCTTCGCCCTTGGTGTCCGCGGCATACGCCCAAATGTCCCGCTCCTTGAGCATATCCAGCGTTGCGCCGAGATTGACGACCCTGGTCACCATGATGTGCTCGATCGCGCCCGCGCTTGCCTTCACCGCCGCGGGGGTCAGCCCTACGGCGCGGCGCTCCTGCACGATCACGCCGTGCGCGCCCGCGCATTCCGCGGTGCGGATCACGGCGCCCAGGTTGTGCGGATCGGTCACCCCGTCCAGCATCACCAGGAAGGGCTTTTCATTGCGCTCCTGCGCGAGGGCCAGCATCTCATCCACCGTGTGATACTGATAGGCGGAGGCATACGCAAGCATCCCCTGATGGTGCGGGGTAATCGCGTCCAGACGGGCGCGGTCCACCTCCTGCACGGGAACATGCCGTTCTTTGGCCATGGCGACGATTTCACGCGCCGAGCCACTCAGTTCGCCTCTGGAGATCATCAGTTTCTCGATATCCCGCCCGCTTTTCAAAGCCTCTCGGATCGGATTGCGGCCGCTGAGCAGGTTTTCGCTGACCGATTCCTCATCGGGCGCAATCGCGCGGGGGGCTGTGTAGAGAGGCTGCGGGACTGCCTGCGTTTGCTCGCGCCGCTGTACGGCATAGGGCTTGGGGGTGATGTGCTCGCCGCGGGCCCGGCCGGGGCCTGCGCCGCGGGGCGCGAAGCGCGGCTCAAAAGCGGTTTGCGCGTTCCCGTCTGTTCGCTTGGGATACGCACCCGCGCCTTCGGGTTTACGCGTATAAGAACGGGGCACGCCGCCGTCGGGTGGTTTGCGCGTAAAAGAGCGGGGTGCGCCGCTGGCCGGCGGTTTGCCGGGAGTACGTTTTGGATACGCGCTTTCGCCTTCGGGTTTGCGCGTATAGGAGCGGGGTGCGCTACCGTCCGCTGGCTTGCGTGTATAGGGGCGAGGCTCGCTGCCGTCGGCGGGTTTGCGCGTATAGGAGCGGGGTGCGCTGCCGTCCGCTGGCTTGCGTGTATAGGGGCGGGGTGCGCTGCCGTCCGCTGGCTTGCGTGTATAGGGGCGGGGTGCGCTGCCG
>JBDRTL010000025.1:0-2494 GCA_043824045.1 Bacillota bacterium | reverse complement strand
CGATGGAAAACGGCTTGTTGCTCTTTTCGCGAACCTCCACCGCCGCCGATACCTTTTTGATATCGTACGGGATTTCAGGGATCAAAATCACGTCCGCGCCGCCCGCGATGCCCGAGTACAGCGTAAGCCATCCGGCTTTGTTGCCCATAATCTCGATTACCATGCAGCGGCCGTGGCTTGTGGCGGTGGTATGGATGCGGTCGATCACCTCGGTGGCGATATCCATCGCGGTATGGAAGCCGAAGGTGTAATCGGTGCCGGTGATATCGTTGTCGATAGTCTTGGGAAGCCCGATCACGTTCAGGCCTTCCTGCGAAAGCAGGTTTGCCGTGCGGTGCGTGCCGTTGCCGCCCAGCGCTACCAGGCAGTCCAGTTTCAGCTTCCTGTAGGTTTTCTTCATGGTGGACACCTTGTCCACGCCGTTTTCATCCACTTCCTGCATCTTGCGGAACGGCTGGCGGCTGGTGCCCAAAATAGTGCCGCCCAGCGTCAGGATGCCCGAAAACTGCGACCGGGTCATCTCCGAATAATCCTCGTAAATCAGCCCGCCGTACCCGTTTCGTATCCCGACGATTTCCACGTCAAACAGCTCGTACGCGGCTTTCGCCACCCCGCGGATCGCCGCGTTCAGCCCTGGGCAGTCTCCCCCGCTTGTGAGAATTCCGATTCTTCTCTTCATCCGCTGACCTCCTCATTTGCGGTTCTATTATAGCACGCCGGGCAGGCAATATTCAATGCGCGGGCGCGCGTTACCGCGGCGGCCGCCGCGCAAACAGCGAAAGCGCGGCAAGCGCCGAAACCGCAAGCGTCCGGTGCGCATACCAGTAGTGAATGTACGTGTGATTGGACGCGACGAAGAACCATGCAAACGGAATCAGCGCCGCAAGCAGCAGCGGCGCAAGCACTCCGGCAAGCCACGGCGCGCTCACACTCAGCCTGCGGTCAAGTATGGCAATCCGTTCGCGCCCGAAGAAGACGGCATAACCGGCCAGGCAGAGCCAGAACGGCCCCATGTAAATCCAGTGGTTGTACGCTTCGATATTCCACTGGATCACGTCCTTCCAGGTGAAGGTGACTTCCAGATAATTGAACGTCATGCGCGAGGAGATGTTATCCCCCACGCTTAAAAAGATATTGGAATCGGTCAAAAGCGAGCACAGCGCCCATTTGCCCGCCCACATGCCGACGTACCCGGCGCCCCAGGCGAGAGAAAGCGCGGCGACGTCGAGCACACACCGTCTGAGCGTGCGGTGCTCGCGCAGCACCAGATAGATGGTCAGCGGCACGCCCAGCGTGATCAGCGGATAGGTGAGAAAATCGACGAAGGACGTCGCCATGCCCGTGAGCAGAAAGAGCAGATAAAAACTGCGGTTGCCTTTGAACTTCTCAAACCTAAGCATCAGCACGAGCACCGAGACCATGAACACGTAGTAAATCCAGGAAAACTGAAACGATTTGAATAGCGCGACCGGCGTGAGGAACAAAACCATGACGAGGAACGGGATCGTCAGCCGCTTCCAGCCTTTTTTGAGCATCACGAACAGCGCCGCCAGCACGAGGAGAATTTGCAGCACGGTGTTGATCACGCGAATCTGCCGGTATTCGAAAACCTCCAGCAGTGGTTTGAGCCATACCAGGTACCCGTGCCAGTAGCGCGAGTAGCTGTGGGTCTGGATGCCGCTAACGTCACCCGTCGCCCACTTCACCAGCCCCTGCGCCGGATCGTGATCCGCAAAGCGGGTGTAAGTGCTCAGCATCGCGTTTTTGATTACGCCCTGATCGCCTTCGTAGGCCGCGAGCAGCAGCATGATGGAATCCGTAAAGTTGTCAAGCCGCGTGCTTCGCCAGTTTTGATAGAGGAACGGATAGCTGCCCTCGTCTTTCACCGTTTCGGCGGACTTGCGCACGTTTTGCACAATATTCTTAGGCGGCAGCGTATACGCGGCCGTCACTAAAATCGCGCCGATCAGGATACCTGCGAGCAGCACCGCGCCCATCTTGAGCAGGACGCGCAGGAAACGCCTTGCGTTCCACTTAACGATCGGCTGCCCGCCCGCCGCCTGCGTATCGGGCATAAGCCGCAGGGCGAAGCGCCTTTCGGTGATCAGAATATAGAGTACCGGCAGGGCGAGCGCCATAAAGCATGCGGCCGCCAGATAAAACGAAAAGCTGAGCGGCGGTGAAAACCAGTCCCAGAAGTTCGCCAATGCCGCGCCGCGCAGGAGCTTGAACCCGCACAACACAGCGTCGAGAATCAGGGTGTAGACCGCGAAAACGGCAAGCTGTTTTAAGCTTGCGGGCTGCCCCTTCAGCCTGCGGTGCAGGTGCGCCGCCAGCGCGCCGGGCAGCAACAACAGCAAAACGGGTGCTACCAGCCGCATCGTTTCATCCCTTCCATCACACGATCTTCCTACCGGTATCGTATCACACAATCGGCGCGATGGAAAGCCGCCCGATGCGGAAAGCTTGGCGATCTCACCCTTTTCACGCAGGC
>JBDRTL010000024.1:0-3673 GCA_043824045.1 Bacillota bacterium | reverse complement strand
TTCCACATAACCCATCGCTACGCTGTCCGCGCCGTGCTTTTCTCTCAGCTTCCCGATTGCGGTTTCCAGCTTTTCATACTTTGCTTTGTTGACGGTTGGGTTTGCACCGCAGGCAAGGTCGAGCAGGTTCATCTGCTCGCACGCTTCCGCGTCCCGCACAAGGTTTTGCCCGGTGATCGTGAGCGCGCGGATGGGCGCGCACCGGCCGTCCGGCATAATGCGCCATTTGGCGCGGAGGATGGCCATCGCCGTATCCACAAGCTCCTTGTGCAGGTGCGTGGGCGCGCCAAGCGGCGCCTGGCGGGTGATGGTCTCCATCCTGGGGTCCCGGATCGTCACCTGCAGGGTGCGCGCCTTCATGCCGCAGGCCCGCAGGCGGGTCGCCACCTCGTCGGCAAGGGCGATCACGCCCTGCCTGATTTCCTCTTCATTCGTCAGGTCGCGCCGGAAGGTCATCCCGTTGCCGACGGATTTCACGGGCTCGTGCTCGCCGAAACGCCGCACGGGAGCGTCGTCCAGCCCGTTAGCGTTGTTCCACAGGCCATCGCCGCCCTTGCCGAGCAGCCGGACGATCACGTCTTTCGGCGTGCGGGCAAAATCGCCGATGGTATG
The DNA here is from genome assembly GCA_043824045.1 of Bacillota bacterium. Lineage (GTDB taxonomy): Bacteria > Bacillota > Clostridia > Christensenellales > Aristaeellaceae > CAXXOK01. The sequence continues at coordinate 3,061 of JBDRTL010000024.1, read as the reverse complement.
GATATCGTGGCTTTCTAGCAGTTTCACGCCCGCGTGGCCGATGAACAGCATATCGCGGACGGGCAGCGGCCACAAAACCGCCTGATAATTTTCGCGGGTAATTTCCGTGGTGGCATCGGGCTTTTTCATGTCGGAGGCGATCTTGGCGAAGGTTTTATTGTAGCTCACGCCCGTGGATATGGTGATGCCGATGTCCCGCTTCACCCGCTCGCGGATGCGGTCGGCCAGCGCGCGGGCGGTGGCATGGAAATAGGAAAGCGAGCCGGTGATATCCAAAAAGGATTCGTCGATGCTGAACGGCTCCACCTGATCGGTATATTGCAGATACACGGCGTTGACCTGTTTGGATATTTCTTCGTACCGCCGGTGCCGCGGCGGGACGAGCGTGAGCTGCGGGCATTTGCGCATCGCGGAATACACGGTTTCGGCGGTGACGATTCCGAATTTCTTTGCCAGCTCGTTTTTGGCAAGGATGATGCCGCTGCGGTCCTTCGGATCGCCCGCCACCGCCATGGGCACCTTCCAGTACGCGGGATGGTCCAGGCATTCCACGGAAGCGAAAAAACCATTGCAATCGCAGTGCAAAATCGCCCGCTCCATCGCTGTTGGATTGTCTGCGTGAATGGGCGGCATCGGCCCGCCTCCTTTGCCCGTAAGATTTCGATGATGTAATTTTAGCACAATTCGCTGTTGCAGGCTACGCTGCGTTCAGGCAGCGTTTTACCCGGCAATCCATGAACGCCTGAATAAAGCCAACGGCGGCCCAGCCGTTTCGCATGGACTGCCGTTGCTTCTTATTGTGCTTGTACGATTTTAGAATCTATCTGAGGCTGATTTGGTATCCGCCAATGTTATTTCCGCATGAGTTTCCTTGCCGTCTCCGCCACATTCTCCGCCGTCAGGCCGAACTTCTCAAACAGGATTTCCGCCGGGGCGGATGCGCCGTAATGGTCGAGGCAGACCGTCGCGCCGTCGAGGCCGACGTATTTGTGCCAGGGCATGGACGCGCCCGCTTCCATCGCGACGCGCTTGCGCACGGCGTTTGGCAGAACGGATTCCCTGTATGCCTCCGGCTGTTTGTCAAACAATTCCATGCTCGGCATGGAGATCACGCGGGCGTCGATTCCCTCGGCCCACAGCGTCTCCTGCGCCCGCATCAGGGGTTCCACCTCGCTGCCGCTGCCCATGAGCAGAAGCTGCGGCGTTTTTTGCCTGCTGTCGGACAGGATGTATCCGCCCTTGCAGGCCTTTTCCCCGCTGCCCTTCTGAAGCTTCAGGTTCTGCCGCGTCAGCACCAGGCAAACCGGGCCGCCGCACGTCAGCGCCGTCAGCCATCCGGCGGCGGTTTCGGGGCCGTCCGCGGGGCGGAACACGATCATGCCGGGGATGGCCCTAAGCCCCGCCAGATGCTCGATGGGCTGGTGCGTGGGGCCGTCTTCGCCAACGCCGATCGAATCGTGCGTGAGCACGTAGGTGACAGGCGCTTTCATCATCGCCGACAGGCGCATGGCGTTTTTCATGTAGTCCGTGAACACGAAGAACGTCGCGCAGTATACGCGCAGGCCTCCGTGCAGCGCCATGCCGTTTGAGATGGCGGCCATCGCGTGCTCGCGGACGCCGAAGTGCAGGTTCCGCCCGGCGCGGTTATCCGCCGCGTAATCGCCACCGTCCTTGATGATGGTTTTGGTGGAAGGCGCAAGGTCCGCGGAGCCGCCCACGAGGTTTGGCACAAACGCTGCAAGGCGGTTGATGATGGCGTGCGAGGTGTTTCGCGTCGCCATGCTCTCGGGGAATTCCCAGAAATCCTTGCTCCCTGCAATGTCGGCCTTCAAATCTTTGGCAAACCACGCATCCCACTCGGCGGCGAGCTCCGGGTACGCGCCGCGGTACTTCTGCAAAAGCGCGTTCCATTCGGTTTCGGCCTGCGCGCCCTTACGGGCAACGTCTTTTACGTGTTCATAGACTTCCGGCATCACATAGAAGCTCTCCTCAGGCATGCCGAGGCACGCTTTGGCCGCCTTTACGTTGTCCTCGCCCAGCGGTTCGCCGTGCGCGCTCGCCTTGCCCGCCTTGGCGGTACAGCCAAAGCCGATGGTGGTGGGCACAACGATCAGGGAAGGCCGGTCGTCCGCCTTTGCTGCCCGGATCGCGGCTTCGATCTGCGCCGTGTCGTTGCCGTCGGTCACTTTCGCCACATGCCAGCCATACGCCTGAAAGCGCGCGCCGACGTCTTCCCGCATGGAGATGTCCGTATCCCCTTCGATGGAGATTTCGTTATCGTCATACAAAAGGATGAGCTTGCCGAGTTTGAGGGTGCCCGCGAGGGACGCCGCCTCCGACGAGATGCCCTCCATCATGCAGCCGTCGCCGTTTATGCAGTAGGTGTAGTGGTCGATCAAGGGGAAGCCTTCCCAGTTGAATTTCGCGGCGAGCATGGTTTCGGCGATGGCAAAGCCCACCGCGTTGGCGATGCCCTGCCCCAGCGGGCCGGTGGTGGTTTCCACGCCGATGGTATGGCCGTATTCCGGGTGCCCGGGCGTTTTGCTGCCCCACTGGCGAAACGCCTTGAGCTCCTCCATCGGCAGGCCGTAGCCGAACAGATGCAGCAGGGAATATAAAAGCGCGCTGGCGTGGCCCGTCGACAGAACAAAACGGTCGCGGTTGATCCACGACGGATCGGCGGGGTTATGGCGCATGGTCTGCGCCCACAGCGCGTACGCCATCGGCGCCATGCCCATCGGCGCGCCCGGGTGCCCGCTGTTTGCTTTCTGCACCATATCGGCGGACAGCGTCCGGATGGTGTTGATGGTCTTTTCCTGAATACGCATGCGATCAGTCCTCCTGTTCGTTTTCCCCGTATGAGTATAACGGGATACTCGTTTTTAATCAATACCTTCCGTTTGTTGCCAGGGTTCGGCATTGTAGGTTTACAATACATATTGGACAGTAGGAAAAAAGAGAAGAGAAGGATAAGGCGAAATCAGTTATAGCGGAGTTGCACCACACACTAGCTGAAAGGAGCCTCATCCTTCATGAACAGTATAACGCAGAATATGAAGTA
>JBDRTL010000023.1:0-3131 GCA_043824045.1 Bacillota bacterium | reverse complement strand
GCGCCGCCAAGCTGCCCCGAGCCCATCGGGTAATAGCCGTAGCTGCCGATGGTAAACACGTTTCGCGGCTCGGTGAAGAACAGGTAATCGGTGATACGCTGCTTTAGATCGCTCGCCGCCTTTTCCATGAACCCGACGGTCACCTTGCCCGCGGGCAGCAGCACCAGCGACAACAGCACCACGGCCGTCGCCATCGGCAGCACATGCAAGAGGTTGATGCGCTCATGCGCCTCCGTGCTCATCTGCAGCAGGATGGCGACCAGCGCGGGCGCGATGTACCACAGATAGTTTCCCTTGCCGAGGCTCCAAAGCCCGAACAGCACCAGCACCGCCATCAGCGCCATCGGCAGGAAGCCGACCCCGCGCTTGGATACCAGAAAGCTGAGCACCGTCACGAATACCGTAAACAGGCCGACCACCTGCATACTGTACAGCGGCAGCACAGCCTGATTGCCCGCAAAATACAGCGCGATGGCCTTGAAACCCTCCAGCCAGCTGCCGAATATCCCCACGCGCGGCAAGAAGACCTGCACGACGGCGAACAGCAAAAGCAATACCCAGAGGATAATCCTTGACTTGCGGCTGACCGAAAGCACCGTCAGCACGGCCAAAATCGTGGCGGACAGGAGCACGGCGCTCAAGGCGTGTGTGCCCAGGCCCATCGCCATGAGCATCGGAAGCATCAACCCGCAGGCAAGCAAAAACGCCACGCCGAAATGCGTGAGCGGTTCTTTCTGCAGGAATCTGAGCTTCTTCACGGCGTATTCTTCCTATCCTTGCGGCGATACGTAATTGACTTCCACACTGCGCTGCTGCAATCTCGCCACCAGATCCTGTACGGTGGCGTCCTTGATTTCATAGCTCACCAGGTACAGCCGGACGTTGGGCCCCATGCGCTTCATCCGCCCGATCAGATCCACCAGCACGCTTGTCAGCCGTGTGGTGATGATCACCACGGCGCCGGTTTTGCGCAAGTCGTTCATCTGCATCATGATCATGCGCTCGAACTTTTCCGTTTCGTTGAACGTGCAGCGGGCAAGTTCCTCCAGCAGAATGGGCAGCCCCATCGTACCCATGTATTCCATCGGCCGGTCGCCGACGATCGGCAGGCGTACGGGGTTTTCCAGGTTGATCTGACACTTGACAACCGAGGCCGCCGTCTCCAGCACCGCGTCCTGTAAAAACGCCAATTTGTTCTGATCCATGCCTTCGGGCAGGCGCGGCGGCGATGTGTCCATCAGCACGAGCGCGTCGGGCAGCGCGGGTTCCTCAAACTGGCGGATGATGATCTCCCGCTTGCGCGCGCTCATCTTCCAGTGGATGCGCTTGAGCGGGTCGCCGTTTTGATAAGAGCGGAAATCGCTGGGGCTGGACGGGTCTTCCATCGCGCGCTTCATGGTTTCTACACCCATGTCTCCGGGCGCGAACGTCAGCGCTTCCACCTCGAAGGGAACCGGAAGCACCAGAAGTTCACCCGTCGAATTGTCGGGCTTGTGCTCTTTCTTAAAAAAACCGAACACGTCGCTGACGGTGAAGCTTTCAACGCCCGGGATCATCGCGCCAATGTGCTCGGCGGCAAACTGATAGGCCACCTTCTGCGTGCGCCGCCCAAGCTCCGTGAGGTGCAAAACCCCCGCGGGCGTGTTGCTGGTGGCGCGCATCTTGAGCTTTACCGGCGCAATGGGCAACAGGCCTCTGTGACTCACAGAAACCTGCATCGCTACGCTCTCGCCGCGGTTGACGCGCGTATTGTTGAGTCCGTGCGAAACACGAACGGATTTCTCAGCCGTGCGGATGCTGATATATGCCAACACCCAGGCGATGACAATCAGCAGCGCGAGCAGAAGATACATCCGGTTGCCCATCGACAGGGCGCATACCAGCAAAAAGCCGAAGCTCACTCCTAAGGTCGTCAGCGTAGATTTCATTCGATCGTCCTTTTGCGTCCATTACGAAAGGCGGATGGGCACGGGCACGTTCTCCATCACGGCGATGAGAATACGATCCGTCGTGATGCCTTTCATCTTCGCATCGGGATTGGGCAGCACGCGATGGGAAAGCACGGGCAGCGCCATACGCTGCACGTCTTCCGGCAGGATATAATCGCGGTCGTTTAAGAGCGCGCAGGCCTGCGCGCCGCGCACCAGTGCGATGGCGCCGCGAGTGGACACGCCCAGCTGCAGCGAAGGGTGGGTGCGCGTCATTGCGGCGATATTGGCCACGTAATGGCGTACTTCCTTGGAACAGTACACCGTGCCGATCACTCCCTGCATCGCCACCACGTCCTCGGCGGTGCACACGGGCTGCAGGTTATCCTGCGGCTTTTCCGTGCCGGAGAAGCGGTCCAGCACCGCCATTTCTTCTTCCATCGTGGGATAGCCCATGGAGATGCGCAGGAAGAAGCGGTCCATCTGCGCTTCGGGCAGCGGATAGGTGCCCACAAACTCGCCCGGGTTCTGCGTCGCCAATACCATAAAGGGTTTGGGCAGAGGGTGGGTAACGCTGTCTACCGTTACCTGAAACTCTTCCATCACCTCAAGAAGCGAGGACTGGGTTTTCGGGGAGGTGCGGTTAATTTCATCTGCCAGCACGATCTGGCACATCACCGCGCCGGGATGGAACTCCATCTCCCCCGTCTTAAAATTGACCATCGTAAAGCCCGTAACATCGCTTGGGACAACGTCGGGCGTGAACTGGATACGGTTGAAGCTGCAGTCAAGCGATTTGGCCAAACAGGAGACCATAGTGGTTTTCCCCGTGCCCGGAACGTCCTCAATCAGCACGTGCCCTCTGCAAAGCATGGCAATCAACGCCAGCTCTATCGCTTCCTCTTTACCGACGATCACACGGCCGATATTCTGTTTCAGAGCGTTAATGATCTGCCTCGGATTGAGCATAAAAGAGCCCCTTTGCATTCATTTCTAACTAGAATAGTATATATGATTTAATAGGTATTTACAATACTGTAACATAAGTTTTAACAATCTGTGTGTAGGTTTACAATACATATTGGACAGTAGGAAAAAAGAGAAGAGAAGGATAAGGCGAAATCAGTTATAGCGGAGTTGCACCACACACTAGCTGAAAGGAGCCTCATCCTTCATGAACAGTATAACGCAGAATATGAAGTA
>JBDRTL010000022.1:0-4954 GCA_043824045.1 Bacillota bacterium | reverse complement strand
TGTCCGTAGCGTTCACGTCGGGACGCTTCATTTCGGCAATCTTATGCACCTGTTCTTTGGTGAGCTGCCCCACCTTATCGCGGTTAGGCACGCCGCTTGCGCTTTCCAGCCCCAGTTCCTTTTTGATCAGGACGGGCACCGGCGGCGTTTTGGTAATGAAGGTAAACGAACGGTCGGAGTACACGGTGATCACCACGGGGATGATCAGGCCGGCATCCTTGGCCGTGCGTTCGTTGAACTCTTTGCAAAAGCCCGGGATGTTCACGCCGTGCTGGCCCAGCGCGGGGCCGATCGGCGGCGCAGGCGTAGCCTTGGCGGCGGGAACCTGCAGTTTCACAATGGATTGGATTTTCTTTGCCATGGTCTTATTGCCTCCTCAGATTTGTGGTAATACGGAGCATTGCATGCTCCTCCCACGACCTTTCCTTTTAGAAAGGCGCAGCCTTTCAAAAAAGTGGCTTCGCCGCTTTTTTGATGTTGCGCTTCGGGCTTGTTCGCTGGCTCACGGTCAGCCCTCAGCGTAAGGTAACCTTGCTTCGCAAGGCTTCCGAAACCACCGGGTTTAGGGAGGGCTTGCCCGACTAGCCACCGAGTTTCCGAAGGAAACGAATGGCGTAGCTTCGCACAAGCGAAGCGTAGGGTGAAGCCGCAACAGCATGTCGCTGGTTTCGGTTTACAGTTCGAAGGGTTGTTTCCCACTCGGTTTGATTGTCGCATACATCACTACCGTGTGTCTGCTCTGTCAAACCTCCCATTGAAACATCGCTTTCGGCTCTGCCGAAGCCGCCACTGGCGGCACGCTCATTTTCAATGCCTTCGAGCATCCAAAGAGATTTTCGTGTGCGAATCTCAAACCTTGGTGACTTCCTCCAAGCCGACTTCCACGGGCATTTCACGCCCCAGGAACATCTTCACCTTCACGGTCAGCTTTTGCCGCACGGTATCGACGTCCTCCACAAAGCCGGTGAAGTTCTCCAGCGGGCCGGACAGAATGCGAACTTCTTCGCCGATGGCGATGCCGAACTCCACGCTATGTTCCTGCGTGGACAGCATCATATTGACTTCTTCCTGCGTCAGCGGCACCGGCTTGCTTTCGGGGCCTACAAAGCCGGTAACGCCGCGGGTATTGCGCACCAGATACCAGCTTTCGCTGGTCTCGATCATGTGCACCAGCACGTAGCCGGGGTACACCTTGCGCTGTGTTTTCACGCGGCGGTTGTTTTTAATCTCGACAACATCTTCCACCGGCACGCGCACATCCAGAATCAAATCCTGCATGCCGTTGTTCTCAACGGATTTCTCGATGTTGTCCTTCACCTTATTCTCGTAGCCGGAATAGGTGTGCACAACATACCAGCAGGGTTCGTTTTTTTTCTCGGCCATTCCCTTTCTCCTTATGCCTTGGGCATCATCAGCTGAATCAACGCAGAAGCACCCGTATCCAGCAGTCCGATGATCACCATCAGGAACACGATCATCAGGATGACGATGATGGAAAAGTTGACCAGCTTTTCTTTGGTCGGCCATGTCACCTTGCGCAGTTCGTGCCAGGTGTTTTTAAACGCGTTGCCGATCTTCAAAAAGAACCGTTTGAAGCCGGCGCCGATGCGTACCAATACGTTCGAACTGGCTTTCCTGGCCGGCAGTTTCTTTTCGTTTGCCATCGTAATTGCTCCTATCCGTTACTTCGTTTCGCGATGAGCCGTATGCTTTTTGCAGAAACGGCAGAACTTGTTCAGCTCGATGCGATCAGGCGTGTTCTTCTTGTTTTTCAGGGAGTTGTAGTTCCGCTGCTTACACTCGGTGCAAGCCAGCACAACCCTGGTTCTTGCGATACTTGCCATTGCCGGCACCTCCAATATCTGTTTTCGTTAGATTTCTTTGCGTCCGGTTACTTTTTCGGTGATACTTTTGGGCACCTGTTCGTAGTGATCAAACTGCATGGTGAACAGCCCGCGGCCCTGCGTGCGGCTGCGAAGGTCCGTCGCGTAGCCGAACATGTCGCTCAGCGGCACGAACGCGTGCACGCTCTGCTCGCCCAGGCGGGCTTCCATGCCCTCGATGCGTCCTCTGCGGCTGGTGAGGTCGCCGATCACGTCGCCCATGTATTGCTCGGGAATGATAACCTCCACCTTCATCGTGGGCTCCATCAGGCAGGGATCCGCCTTTTTCAGCGCGTCCTTGAAGGCCATGGATCCGGCGATCTTGAAGGCGATCTCGGAGGAGTCGACCTCGTGATAGCTGCCGTCGTAGACGGTGGCCTTGAAGTCCACCACTTCGAAACCGCCCACGATACCGGCCTGCGACGCTTCCTTGATACCCGCGTCGATCGGCGCGATGAATTCCCTGGGAATCACGCCGCCGATGATCTTGTTTTCAAAGGAATAGCCTTCGCCGGGCTGCGCGGGCGCGATGCGGATTCTGCAGTGGCCGAACTGCCCGTGTCCGCCGGTCTGGCGCACATAGCGGCCTTCGCCCTCCGCTTCCCTGCGGATGGTTTCGCGGTAGGCCACCTGGGGCTTGCCGACGGTGGCTTCCACCTTGAATTCGCGCATCAGCCGGTCCACGATGATTTCCAGATGCAGTTCGCCCATACCGGCGATGATCGTCTGCCCGGTTTGGGGATCAGTGTAGGTTCTAAACGTCGGGTCTTCCTCGGCCAGCTTGATCAGCGCCAGGGTCATCTTATCCTGACCGGCTTTGGTCTTGGGCTCGATGGCAACCTGGATCACGGGATCCGGGAACTCCATCGATTCGAGGATGACGGGTTTCTTTTGGTCGCACAGCGTGTCGGCCGTCGTGGTGTCCTTGAGGCCGACGATGCCGCAGATCTCGCCGGAAAATACGGTTTCCACCTCTTCGCGGTGGTTGGCGTGCATCATCAGCAGACGCCCGATGCGCTCGCGGATGCCTTTGGTGGAGTTATAGGTGTAGCTGCCGGCCGTGATCGTGCCCGAGTATACGCGCACGAACGCGAGCTTGCCGACGAACGGATCCGTCATGATCTTGAAAGCGAGCGCCGAGAATGGCTCGTCATCGGAGGCATGGCGTTCCAGCACGATACCCGGATGTCCGGGCTTCTGGCCTTTGATGGCCGGCACGTCCAGCGGGGAGGGCAGATAGTCCACCACCGCGTCCAGCATCGGCTGCACACCTTTGTTGCGGTAAGATGTTCCGCATATAACAGGGGTCATTTCGCATGCGATGGTCGATTTGCGGATGGCGGCTTTGATCTCCTCCATGGTAATCTCTTCGCCCTCGAAAAACTTTGCCAGCAGCGCCTCGTCCTGTTCGGCAACGGCTTCGATCAGCACCTGACGGTATTCCTCGGCCTGCGCCTGCATGGCCTTTGGAATCTCCTCTTCGCGCACATCCTTGCCTTCGTCATCGTAATACACTTCGGCTTTCATGGCCACCAGATCGACGATGCCCTTGAATTCCGCTTCCGATCCGATGGGAAGCTGAATGGGCACGGCGTTTGTACTTAAGCGTTCCTTCATCATTTTCACGACGCGGAAAAAATCCGCGCCCATGATATCCATCTTGTTGATGTAGGCAATGCGCGGCACATGATACCGGTTCGCCTGGCGCCATACGGTTTCGCTCTGGGGTTCAACGCCGCCCTTGGCGCAAAACACGGCAACCGCGCCGTCTAATACGCGCAGGCTCCGCTCCACCTCCATGGTGAAGTCCACGTGGCCGGGTGTATCGATGATATTGATGCGGTGGCCCTTCCATTGACAGGTGGTGGCTGCGGAGGTGATGGTGATACCGCGCTCCTGCTCCTGTTCCATCCAGTCCATGGTGGCTGCGCCTTCATGCACTTCACCCATCCGGTGCGTACGTCCGGTATAGAAGAGTATGCGCTCGGTGGTCGTGGTTTTACCGGCATCGATATGCGCCATGATGCCGATATTGCGCACCTTGTCGAGCGGGTGACTTCTGTGCATAAGTGACGGGTCTCCTTTCGTGTGTGCGCGTCAGTACGATGCGGTGGTTACCAGCGGTAATGCGCGAACGCCTTGTTGGCTTCGGCCATGCGGTGCATTTCTTCCTTGCGCTTCACGGCGCTGCCGGTGTTGTTGGCGGCGTCCATCAGCTCGCCGGCCAGGCGTTCGGCCATGGTCTTCTCACCGCGTTTTCGGCTGAAATCAATAATCCAGCGAAGCCCCAGCGTTTGGCGGCGCTCGGTGCGGATTTCGATGGGCACCTGGTAGGTGGCGCCGCCCACACGGCGGGCCTTCACTTCCAGTTGCGGGGATACGTTGGCTACTGCGGCGGCAAACACTTCGTTGGCGTCCTTGCCGGTTTTCTCCGCGATGGTGGTGAATGCCGAATAGCAGATGTGCTGCGCAGTGCCGCGCTTGCCTTTAAGCATAATTTGATTGATCAGCTTGGTGACCACCGTGGTCCCGTATACGGGATCGGGCAGCACCTCGCGCTTGGGTATAAAGCCGCGACGGGGCATAATTCTACCTCCTTAATTACTTTGAAAAGCGGCAGGCCGCTTTTCACTTCTGCACTTCGGGCTTGTTCGCGCATATCCTGCGCTCACGGCCAGCCCTCAGTGTAAGGAAACATTGCTTCGCAATCCTTCCGAAACCACCGCGCATGTCGCTGGTTTCGGATTTCAGTTCGAAGGGTTGTGGTTCCACTCGGTTTGATTGTCGCAGACTTCACTGTCGTTTGTCTGCTCTGTCAAACCTCCCATTGAAAGTTCGCTTTCGGCTTTGCCGAAGCCGCCACTGGCGGCACGCTCTCTATCAATGCCTTCGAGCATCCCGGTGGATTTCTGTCAGCGATAGGTCTTGGATTGTTCCGTTTGTTTCCCTAATCAGCTCGTTCCTGTTAACATACGCGCTAAACACGGGATTCCTGACGGTTGTCAGCATCAACCGCTCCGATGAACCGGAAAGCCACGCGGTGTGTTCGCCCAATCAGCAACGAAAGGGCT
>JBDRTL010000021.1:0-5916 GCA_043824045.1 Bacillota bacterium | reverse complement strand
GGCCTGGAGGCGCATTTTCAGGAAGCGGTGGACGGCGAAATCTTCTGCCCGTATTTCCGCGAGGGCGGGCGTTACACCCTGGACAACGTGCACTATGTGGCCGATGGGGATACTTTGGTACCCGCCGCCGAAACGGAGTATGCCAAAGACAGGACCTTCGGTTACGCTCATTCCGATCTGCGGGAATACGTCGAGGAGAAAACGCGCGGGGCGTACCGCGCCAAAGACGTGCAGAGCGTATCGCTTCAGGAGCTGCGGGCGCTGGATTTTGACGGCATAACCGCAAAGCTGTGCGCCCTGCGCGGCTTTGGGAAGCTGATCGTCAACGCGGCGGACGATTACGACCTCAAGGTGTTCTGCGTCGCGCTGTACAGCGCGCTGGCAAAGGGCAAGCGGTTTTGCTGCCGCACCGCCGCTTCGTTTGTCAAAATCGTCGCAAATATCGCCGACCGGCCGCCGCTTGCATATGGCGACATGATCCCCGAAGACACCCGTCGCGGGGGCATCGTCCTGGTGGGGTCGCACACGCAGAAGACCACCGCGCAGCTTTTCGAATTGCTCACGCTTTCGCAGGCGGAGGCGGTGGAGCTTGACTCTGATCTGGTGCTCACGCCCGGCGCGCTGGAAGCGGAAACGGAGCGGGTTATTGGCGTGTGCGACGGGCTGATCGCGGCGGGCACGACCCCCGTGGTCTTCACCAAACGCACGGCGCTCATTTTGCCGGGCGACACGCCCGAAACCGCGCTTGAGCGCAGCGTGCGGATTTCACAGGCCGTGCAGGCTGTGGTGGCGGGGCTTTCCGCGCCGCCCGCGTTCATCGTGGCCAAGGGCGGCATCACCGCAAGCGATATCGCCACCAAAGCGCTGCGCGTGCGGCGGGCGGAGGTGCTCGGGCAGATCAGCCCCGGCGTTCCCGTGTGGAAAACCGGCGCGGAGAGCCGCTTCCCCGGCATCCCGTACGTCATTTTCCCCGGCAACGTGGGGCAAACGGAAACATTGCGGGAGATCGCGCAGGTTCTGCTGCGCGGCAAAGCTTAAACAAGGAGGGAAACCCATGAAAATCGGATTGATCTATACCGCCACCACGCCGGAACTGACCGCCTCGGTGGAACAGGCGGTGAAGCGGGCCGTGGGGGAGGACGCAGAGCTCATCAGCAAGTCCGACCCCGACATCATCCGGGAGATACGCGATTGGGGCTATATGACGGCGGCCCCCGCCGCGCGGCTGATCGGCATGTATATGCAAGCGGCGCTGGAAGGCTGCGACGCGGTGCTGAATATCTGCTCCTCGGTGGGCGAGGTGGCCGACAGCGCGCAGGATATCGCGCGGTTTCTCGGCATGCCCATCGTGCGCATTGATGAGGACATGTGCCGCGAGGCCGTGCGCCGCGGCGGTATAATCGCCGTGATGGCAACGCTGGAAACGACGCTCGAGCCCACCAAAAACACCATCCGCCGCGTGGCGCGCGAGATGGGCAGGCAGGTGAAACTGGTGGACTGCCTGGTGGATGGCGCGTTTGGGCTAAACCCTGAGCAGTTCAAGGCGCGTATGCTGGAAAGCGCGGCGGGTGTTGCAGACAAGGCGGACGTCATCGTGTTTGCGCAGGGCTCGATGGCCTACTGCGAGGCGGTTGTCGCCGCGCGGGTGCATAAACCCGTGCTCTCCAGCCCGCGCTTCGGCGGGCCGGCGCTTCGGCGCGCGCTGGAAACGAAGGGGCTGCTATGACGGACAAGGTAATCGTTGCGGTCGCCCCGGTGGCGGCCACGGCGACGGAAAACAACCCGCAGGCGATTGCCCGCGAGGTGGCGGCGTGCTGTGAAGCCGGCGCGGGCATGGTGCACCTGCACTGCCGCGATTTCCGGGGGCAGCTCACGGCGGATACCGTGCTGCTGGAAGAAACCGTGCGCGAAATCCGGCGGCTGTGCCCGATCGTCATCGAGATTTCGACGGGCGGTGTCTCCGGCCTGACTATTCGGGAGCGCTGCGCGCCCTGCTATCCCGCGTGGGTGGAGTGCAACTCTTTGAACGTCGGCTCGGTCAACCTGGGCGATGCCGTGTACGTAAACCCCATCGGGGATGTGCGCTACTGCGTGGAGCAGATCCTCACAAACCGGAAAACCCCCGAAATCGAGGTGTTTGAGATCGGCATGCTCAACACCGCGCGCGTGCTTTCGCAGGAGTTCGCGTTTGAAAAGCCCATCCTGTTTTCGCTGGTGCTCGGGCATTTCGGCGCGATGCCCGCGACCGTTTACGCGCTGCGGGCGATGATCGACGGGCTGTATGCAAACTTTCCAAACCGAAACGACGTGCTCTGGGGCATCACCCACGCCCACAGGCGCGGCTGGGAACTCATACAGACCGCGCTGGATTTCGGCGCGCGCACCGTGCGCGTCGGGTTTGAAGACAGTGCGTATCTGGACCCCCAAACGGCGGCAGGCGGCAACATGCCGCTGGTCAAGCGCTGCGCGGAGATCATCCGCGGGAAGGGCAAAACGACTGCCGCGCCCGATGAAATCCGGAAAATGCTCCGCATACGGGCTTTGCAGAAGTGATCCTGTAAAATTCCCGCAGAGCTTTGAAAATGATCAAAACTGTCGTATAATTGTGATAAGCAACGCGACGGCGGTTGGCATCGTCAGCGCGACACGCCGTGGATACCGCTTCGGCTCGCCGCATTGTTTGCGTAAATGTTTTCGCACCCTCATTTCAACCATAAAGGAGTGGCGTTCCATGAAATCCATCAAACATATCCTTGCAATCGTATGCTCCCTGGCGCTTTTGTTTTCCGCAGCGGTCGCACAGGCGGAGGCCGTTACAATGGAAACGGCCCGTTTCTCGACGTACGATATGAACGTGAACTATGTCTATGTATATGCGACGAGAGAGGAAGCCACGGCGGTGTTCGGCTCCAATTTGCCGGATGTCCGGACAGAAACCTCGCAAGCCACCGGAGAAACGGTGGAAAGCTGGGTTTACGGCGACATGACCCTCTCGTTTAACTCCGCCGGCAAGCTCATCGGCGCCGAAGTGTACGGCCCGGCGTATACGGGGCCGCGCGGCATTCGATTGGGCATGACGCCGGATGAGGTTTCCGGCAAGTTCTACCGGGATCCAGGTTCGGCTTCGAACTACGTGTTTTATACGGCCGGGTATGTAGAAGTGTTTGAATCGCAGCTGCCGCCCTGCGGGTATGTGCGGCACAACGACGACGGAACGTTCTCCTTCCTGTACGAAGCTCCCGCGGTGCCGTACGGCGACGATGTGATCGGCGATCCGACGAACTATGTCTATCAGGAAACCGCTGCGCTCACCGTGACCTTTGATCAAGACGGCAAAGTTGCCAGGATCGGCTGGTGGCTCGGCGCGCTGGCGGAATAAACGGCAGGGCGCGTTGCGCCGTATACCCCCGGAAACGATTGGTTTTCGGGGGTCGCTTTTAATTGGGCGACAAGGGGAATCCGCGCTGCGCCGCGAAAAATACGGGGAAACATACGCATACCCGAAAATCAAAGGGGATAGAGAACATGCGGCGGATAGAAACAATCCTTGCGTACGCGGATCTGGTGCAGGCGTTTAAAACGTCCCATGCCACGGTATGGACGAACTGCTTCATGCTGCCCGCCGAGATCGAACGAAATATCGTCAAAAAGCGCATGCGGGTTACCGCGGATTTAGAGAACCTGCTGATCTGGATCGCCGAAGAGTACTGCGACAGGCTGTACTACTATACCGCGACGCTGGAACCGCTGGATAAACAGGCGTTTGCGGAGTTTGCCGGAAAGGGAAGGCCGGTCGCCCTCGATATCGTGACGAAACACCTCGCCGCCGGCGCGGAAAGCACGGTTGAGGCGAAGTGGAAGCGGTCGGGATTTGGTTTGCATAGCGTATACCAGCGGATGACGGTTTCCGCCGCGAACGCGGCGGCCTGTTTGCTGTCCGCCGCGCCGAAATCCGATGCGCCCGCCGTGCGGACACTAGACGAGAGCAGGATACCGGAAATCCTCGGGCTCTGGCGGATATGCCTGGATTCCGTAAGCATCGCCCGCCCGGACGCGGATAAGCTGCGGGAACTGATGGCGCAAAACAGGGTTTTGTATATCATAAGCCGGGAAAATGTCCTGTGCGCGGCCATGGTCTCCTTGCCGGAAGGGAAAAAGGCGGCGATCGATCACGTCGCGGTGCATCCCTCGTACCGCAGGCAGGGGCTGGCGCGGGCGCTGGTCGTCTCCGCCATGCAAAGAGATTTGCAAAACGGCGTCGATTCATTTTATCTGTGGGTGGACCACGCAAACGAACCGGCAATCCGGCTGTATGAGGAGCTCGGGTTTACGCCGGACGGAACGCAATCCAGGCTGTTCATCCTCAAACAGCCCGTATAAGCGTATGGGAATGGGGCGGCGCGTTATGGAACGATCCGCTCCATCAGTTTGAGGATCGTATCCACCGAATTGAAATTCCCGGGAACGATATCCACGATGTTGATATGGGTATGAAACGCGCCGTCCAGCTCGTTGACGAGCATGACGATATCAAAGGAATCCAAAATGCCGTCGTCGGCAAGCGCGGTTTCCGCTTCAAAATCCACGTCGCCGCGCACGCCCTGCAAAATCCCGAGAATTTTCTCTCTCATGGGTTCCTCCCGCTGTAAAATCAGCCGCCGGTCGGATGGTATTCATAAAACAAGTCTATTGTATACCGCAGGTAAAAACACTGTCAAGGCAAGGTGTTGCAACGCAAATGCCGATTGATATTTACCGGTTGATATGATAGTATGCAATTGGTTTCATGCGTTTCATACATGCGATACCGGGGCGCGGACACAGATCGTCCCGGTATAAAGAAAGAGCCGTGCCCGCGATCGTTTTATCCATGCTTCCGGTGACCGAATACCAGTGCTTGCCGAGCGGAGGGTTGCCTGTGGTATTTTCCAGCGTATCCTTTATGGGGATTTTCCTTCCGCTGACACTGATAGTCTATTACCTCAGCAAAAACAGAACCTGGCGAAACGCCGTACTGCTGATCGCTTCGCTCCTCTTCTATTCGTGGGGGGAAGCGATCTACATCGTCGCGATGGTGGGCGTCACGCTGATTGACTACGTGTTCGGCCTTCTGATCGGCAAATCGGAAAAGCCCGCGGCGCGCCGCGGCCTGCTGGTGGTCTGCGTGATTTTAAACCTCATTCCGCTGCTGACGTTTAAATACTACAACTTCTTTGCCTCCCAGCTTGCCCAGCTGCTGAACGTCCCCTTTCACAGGCTCGCCGCGGCGATGCCGCTCGGCATTTCGTTTTTCACGTTCCAGTCGTTAAGCTATGCGATCGACGTTTACCGCGGCAATGCGACCACGCAGAAAAACTACGCCTACGTGCTGTTGTACGTATCCATGTTTCCCCAGCTCATCGCCGGCCCCATCGTGCGCTACAGCGACGTGGAACTGGAGCTGACGGCGCGTAAAGAAACGCTGGAAAACTTCGCGCAGGGCGGCCTTCGTTTCGCTGTCGGCTTTGCCAAAAAGATCATCCTTGCCAACTACACCGGCCAGCTCGTGGATTTTATCATCTCCCGTCAGGCAACCACGATCACAGTCAGCGGCGCTTGGATCGGCATTGTGATGTCCGGGTTGCAGATCTACTTCGACTTCTCCGGCTATTCCGATATGGCGATCGGCCTGGGGCTGATGTTTGGTTTCCACTTCAAGGAGAACTTCAACTACCCCTACATCGCGCGCTCCGTCACGGATTTCTGGCGCCGCTGGCATATCTCCATGTCCAGCTGGTTTCGGGATTACATGATGTATCCGCTCGTGCGCAGCAAGCTGTTTATCCGGTTCAGCCGGTTCATCCGCAACAGGGCGGGGTCGTCGCTTGGGAACCTGATTCCGTCCTCCGTCGCGATGCTGTTCACTTTTGCGATGGT
>JBDRTL010000020.1:0-3212 GCA_043824045.1 Bacillota bacterium | reverse complement strand
GACGTTCATATCCGCGTCGGTATAGTAATCTACGTCCACCGCGCGGATAAACGCCTTGCACGCGTCGAAATCCAGCTTCTCCACCTGATACTGGTTGCCGCCGTGGAGGTAGATGGCGTTTTCGTGCAACAGCATCGGCACCGTGAACCGGTCCATCTCGCCGATCACGCGGTGATGCGCGGCGTCGGAGATATCGATGATGACGAAGTTCTCCGTCGTCGCCGAGCGCAGGTTGATCTCGCTTGCGGGGAACTCCTCCGCCGACCAGTGGTACTTTTGGCCCACATGCCGCAGGATGCCGCCCTCCGTAAGAAATTCCAGAAACTGCCCGGTATCCGTAACGTTGCCCAGGGTTTCCCCGTCCGCAAATGGCAGCTCGTACGCCGCGCACTTGATGTGCGACAGGAGGATGTACAGGTTATCGGGTTGCAGCAGCGCGTGTTCGGGCGACTGCGCAAGGAAATACTCGGGATGGCTTACGATATACTGGTCGATCGGCGCGGAGGTCGCGATCATCACAGTCAGTGCGGTCTCGTTGCGCCTGCCCGCGCGCCCGGCCTGCTGCCAGGTGCTGGCGATGGTCCCCGGATAGCCGCACAGCACGCACGCCGTCAGCGAGCCGATGTCCACGCCCAGTTCCAGCGCGTTGGTGGAGACGACCAGCTTGATCTCGCCCGCGCGCAGCTGCCGCTGAATCGCCTGCCGTTCGCTGGGCAGGTAGCCGCCGCGGTATCCGCGCACGGTTTCCTGGTTTTTGCCGCTCGTTTTCAGGTAGCGGGTGAGCACTTCCACCTGGATGCGGCTCTTGGCGAACACAATGGTCGGGATATCGTTTTTTAAAAACATCTCGGCGATGGCGCGGGTCTCGTTCAGCGCGCCCTTGCGGATGCCCAGCTGCCGGTTGACGACGGGCGGATTGTAGAAGACCAAGTGTCTCTCCCCCATCGGCGCGCCGTTGTTGTCGATCTTTTCGATCGGCCTGCCCGTCAGCGTTTCGCCGAGTTCCGCCGGATTGGCGATGGTCGCCGAGCACAGAATGAAGCGCGGCTTACTGCCGTAGAAGCCGCACAGCCGGATCAGGCGGCGCAGGACGTTGGCCAGGTGGCTGCCGAATACCCCGCGGTAGGTATGGATTTCGTCGATGACGATGTACTGCAGATTTTCAAACAGCTTCACCCACTTGGTGTGGCGCGGGAGGATATTGGCGTGCAGCATGTCGGGGTTGGTCACCACGATATGCCCCGCCTGCCGGATGGCCTTGCGCGCGGCGGCCTGCGTGTCGCCGTCGTAGGTGTACGCCTTCACGTCCACGTCCATCGCTTCGATCAGCTCGTACAGCGAGCCCGCCTGGTCCAGCGCCAGCGCTTTGGTGGGGAACATGTACAGCGCGCGCGCGTCGTGGTTTTTTAAAATCGCGGATAAAACGGGCAGGTTGTAGCAAAGCGTTTTGCCGCTCGCCGTCGGGGTGACGACCACGAAGTCCTTCTGCGCCGCGGCTGCGTCCCAGGCGGAAGCCTGATGCGTGTAGAGCTTTTGGATGCCGCGCTTTTTCAAAACCGATTGAAGCCGCGCGTCCATGGACGCGGGAAAGTCCACCATCTGCCCTTCGCGGGGCGGGATGATTTCCCAGGCCGTTACGTTTTCCATGAACCCTGCGTCATGTTTCAGCTTAGCTGCCAGTTGATCGATATTCACGTTGCCCTCCAAATAAAGCGTTCCCTGTCCTATTCCATTTCTACAAACACGGACATGGTTTCCTGCTTGAGAACATCTGTTTGCCGAATTTTCTGTTTTGAACCCCTGCGAACAACGGGATATGCCCTTTCACTCGTGTATAATTGGCAAAAAACCGCCAAAGCGGTTTTTTGTATAGTCTATTCTGTAGTTATGCTTTCTCGGGTTGATTCATCATCTCGTGAATGCGGCAGGAGCGCTCGAAGGCAAGCTTGCCGTCCTTCACGTAGAGGCGCACAAGGTCGCCCAGGGCGATCCGGCCCGCGATGATCTCCTCGCTCAAGGCGTCCTCCACCACGCGCTGGATGGTACGCCTGAGCGGGCGCGCGCCGTAGTTCACGTCGAAACCCTCGGCCGCGAGCAGCCGCACCACCTCGTCGTCGTAGACGAGGCTCATGTTCTGCTCCTCCAGCCGTTTGGCGACATTGGCGAGCATCAGGGCGGCGATCTTTTCGATATCGTCCGCTTCGAGCGCGTGGAACACGATCAGCTCGTCCACGCGGTTGATAAATTCCGGACGGAACACGTCCTTCACTTCCGCAATGATGCGCTCCTTCATCTTCTCATAGTCTCGCACGGTTTCGCTCATGCCGCCGAACCCGAGGGAGTGCTTGCCGATGATCATATGCGCGCCCGCGTTGGAGGTCATCACGATGATGGTGTTTTTAAAGTTCACAACACGCCCGTCGCTGTCGGTAAGGCGGCCGTCGTCCATAATCTGCAGCAGGATGTTGAACACGTCGGGATGCGCCTTTTCCACCTCGTCAAACAGGATGACGCTGTAAGGCTTCTGGCGCACCTTCTGCGTCAGCTGGCCGCCCTCCTCATAGCCCACGTAACCGGGAGGCGAACCCACCAGACGGGACACGCTGTGTTTTTCCATGTATTCGCTCATGTCGATGCGGACGACGGCGTTTTCATCACCGAACATCGCCTCGCCAAGCGCGCGGCACAGCTCCGTTTTGCCCACGCCCGTGGGGCCCAGGAAGATAAACGAACCGATGGGCCGCTTGGGATCGTGCAGCCCAGCGCGCGCCCTGCGCAGGGCGCGGCTCACGGCTGAGATGGCTTCATCCTGTCCGATCACGCGCTTGTGCAGCGTCTCTTCCATGTGCAAAAGCCGTTTGCCCTCGTTTTGCGTCATGCGCTTGACGGGGATGCCCGTCCAGCTGGACACGATCTGCGCGATATCCTCTTCCTTGACGGTAGAATGGATTCTGGCGCGCCGCGCCTGCCACTCCGCCTGTTTCTTCTCGATGGTTTCCTCCAGCTTTGCGATCTGGTCCTTAATCTCGCCTGCGCGGGTAAACTCCTCGCGGAGGTTTGCCTCTTTCAGGTCGCTATGCATGCAGTGCAGCTGTTCTTCCAGTTCGCGCACCTTCGGGGTTTTCTTGTACCGCCGCAGCCGCACCCGCGAGCCCGCCTCGTCCATCAGGTCGATGGCCTTGTCGGGCAGAAAGCGGTCGGTGATGTAGCGG
>JBDRTL010000019.1:0-11144 GCA_043824045.1 Bacillota bacterium | reverse complement strand
TCAGTATAAACTGGGATCAGCTACAGGGCCGTTCTATACCACGATAATACCCCCAACAAAAATTTCCGGACCATTATGGACGTTGCCGGACATGCTTTCCGGCGGGACTGTACTTGCCCAAAATTCTGGTTTTCATATTTCAAGCAGTTCGTTTATCCCGTCGTTTGTCTTTCATGTCAGCATAACATAATCCTGCCTGGAACAATCAAGCTAACCCTTTCCCTCCATCTGTTTTCGCGGAAGTACTATTAGTTTTGCCGGTCTTCCCATGACTCCATTATTTGCAGCCGTCAACTTGCTTGTTCCGCATCAAAATACGTTTGCCGGTTCAGTTGCGTCTGAGCTTGATATCTTCACATAGATCTGATTTTACTGCTGGGTATATAAACTTGCGTTACATTAATACTGTCACGTTCATAATATGCGAATCCCTGTTTTTCTGGAAGAAGCCAATGATGATTGCTTATTGCATCATATCACTTATTTTATAAACGTACAAGTGGCAAGTAATAGCAGTCTGGATTGCCATGCAGGGTTACAATATATATTGGACAGTGGGGGAAGAAGGAGAAGAGAGTGATAAGGCAAAGCAGTTATAGCGGAGTTGCACCACACACTGGCTGAAAGGTGCCTCACCCTTTCGGAACCGTATAACGCGGGATATGAAGACCGGCAATCCTTAATCCAATACTAAAAGAAATACAGCGTCAGCCGGGCGAGCGGGAAGTATGACAATGGACGACCGTGCATCCTTCCCATGTGCCAGCTGAACCGGCAGTCGTCTGTGGTTTTCCTTCACAACCGCAATGTCCGGCACGTTTGACAAACCGATACGCATCAGAACAAAAATTTTTTTAAAAGGGGGTTGACAGTTCGGCGGACGTCAGGTATACTTCAATTACTTAAACGGTTAAGTTAATGGAATCTGAAAAGGAGGGCATCTGTTTGAAACGCGTCAGCATCAAAGATGTGGCCAAAGAAGCCGGCGTGTCTACCACAACGGTCAGCTACGTGCTTAACCACAAGCCCTCCCAAACCATCAGCGCGGAGACGACCGAACGCATATGGCAGGCAGTGCGCAAGCTCAATTACGTGCCCAACCTGAACGCGCGCAGCCTGACCAGCCAGCGGACCAACCTCATCGGCGTGGTCATCCCGCAAACGGAACCGGGCAAGGAATTTATGTTCGCCAATCCGTTCTACGGGGAACTGCTCTCCGCGATTGAGTATACGGCGCGCCGCAACGGCTACCACCTGCTGCTTTCGGGCCCCGATCCCGATCAGAGCTACATCCAGATCGCGCGCAACCGAAGCGTGGACGGAATCATTATCGTCGGTTCCTATCCAAACCAGAGCATCACGGAGCTGCACCAGCTTTCCGTTCCCGTGGTGCTTGTGGATACCTATATCAAAGATCCCCTGTTCCACACAATCGGCATCGACGACCGGCAGGGCGGATTGCTTGCAACGCGTTACCTGATCGAATGCGGGCATCGGGAAATCTCGTTTGTTTCCGGTTCGGTCAGCGAGCAGGGCGTTACGCAGAAGCGTTTTCTGGGCTATATGGACGCGCTCAATGAGAAAGGGCTGGCGCTCAACGAGAAGCGCCTGTACCTGGGCACGGTATCGTTTGACTTCGCACAGTCCGTTGCCGATGAGATGCAGCGGCGCGGCAATCAGGAAACGGCCGCTTTCGTTACGGCGGATATTTTATGCATGGGGCTGATCAAGGGCATGCGCCGGTTGGGAAAGCATGTGCCCAAAGACTTGTCCGTCGTCGGGTTTGACGATCTCGATCTGGCCTGCATGGCCGATCCGTCACTGACGACCATTCATCAGGACATTGCCGAGAAAGGCCGCAACGCCGTGCAGATTATCCTGGATGCGGCGGAGGGCCGCACACAGAAGCAGGAACGCATTCTGCCCATCCGCCTTGTGGTGCGGGAATCGGTACGGCAGATGTAAGCGGCAGCTGAATAAGCTGACATAGAAGGCCATTTTCAGAAAGAGGATCAAGCGCATGATCAAACATTTGGGAGAAGAACCGGTTACTTTCGTCAACAGCGGATTCTCCAGAACGCCCGAAACGCCGCTTGAGAATGAAGCGGTCGTCGTGCGCTGCCGTATGGACGATACCGATGAGAAACCGGTGCTTACCCTGCGCGCCGCAGGCACGGAGCGCACCGTCGAGGGGACGCCGGAAGGCGACCGGTTCTATACATTCCAACTGGGCGCTTTTTCAGGCATCCAAACGGTGGAATACCGGATTTCCACGCCGGGCGAGCATACCCGGTGGTTTTCGTTTGACGTGTCCGGGCTGGAAACGGTTGCAATGCCGCTCGGCCTGTACCGTGACGGCGATACGCTGCGGGTTGCGCTATGCGGGGATGTCTCGCTCACAATAACGGGCGGGGAAAGCCTGATCATGGAATTGAATCAGCAGCCCGCCATGGGGGAAGCATGCGGGAAAACAACCCTCGCGCTGCCTGAAGGATTTTCCCTGGCGCTGGGCGCGGATTCGATTTGGGAACTTAACCGCTTAAGTGATCAAGTCTGCGCCTGCAAAGGGTTTTCGTTGCGCCGGGGCGTCGGGGGACGCGTTACGCAAGCCGCCATGCGTATGCAAATGTCGTGCGGGCATATGCTGGGCGCGGGCGAGTGTTTTCATACGGTTGAGCTGATGGGACAGGCGACCAGCGGGCTCGTTGAAGAAAAGTTTACGTTCCAGGGCGGGCACACCTATCTGCCCATTCCGTTTTTCCTCACGGATCAGGGGTTTGGCTGGTACCGCGCAAGCGGTATTCCCGTCGATATCCGGTTTGGCGCCCAAACGGAAATCAGGCAGGAAACGGAAAGCGGGCTCCTCACCCGCGACGAGCTGTATTTCGGGTCTCCGGCGGAGGTGCTCAAGCGGTATATCGCCCGAACCGGCAAGCCGGAACTGCCGCCGGAATGGGCTTTGGGCGTATGGATCAGCGCAAACGGCTGGAAGAGCGACGCGGACGTGGACGCGCAGCTTGTCGCGATCAAACGGCACGACTATCCGGCGAGCGTGCTGGTGCTGGAACAATGGAGCGACGAGCGCACCTTCTGCCGCTGGCACGGCACGAACTGGAAGGATCCCGCCGCCATGGTGCGGCGCGTGCGGGAGGCCGGGCTGCACCTGGTGCTGTGGCAGATTCCCGTGGTGAAGCATCAATTGGACGGCGAGCCCGGCGAAGCGCTGATGCGGGATACGCGCCATGCGATGGACAACGGGTATCTGGTTCTCAGCGCGGACGGCACGCCTTACCGCATTACCGACCGATGGTTCCGTGAAAGCTATCTTCTCGATTTTACGAACCCCGAAGCTGTTCGCTGGTGGTTTGATCAGCGAAAACCCCTGCTTCAGATGGGCGTGGAGGGCTTCAAAACCGACGGCGGGGAATTCCTGTTTGAAAAAACGGCCCGGCTCGCGGACGGAAGCAGCGGCCTTGCTTCGCGAAACCGCTATCCCGCGCTGTATGTCGGCGCATACCATACCTTCCTTCGTGAAAACGGCGTAAGCGGCGTAACTTTCAGCCGCGCGGGATGTGCGGGGGCGCAAACGCAGCCCATCCATTGGGCAGGCGACCAAAAAAGCGAGTGGAGCGAATACCGCGCCTGCCTGAACGCCGCGCTGTCGGCGGGCTTATCCGGCGGGCGGTTCTGGAGTTTTGATCTCGGCGGCTTTGCCGGGCCCATCCCCGACGCCGGGCTATATTTGCGCTCGACCGCCATGGGGTGCTTCTGCCCCGTCATGCAGTGGCACGCCGAGCCGCGGGGCGGGCAGTTTGACGGAGGCCCCGGCGATGCGTACAACAACGACCGAAGCCCGTGGAACCTGGCTGAAAAACTGCAGGACGAACGCGTGCTGACCATCGCGAGCGACTTTGCCAGGCTGCACTAAACGCTGCGCCCTTACCTGTGGGCGGAAGCGCAAGACGCGGCGCAAACCGGGCGGCCCATGATGGCGCACCTGTGTCTGGACTATCCGGACGATCCGCGCGCGTGGGCGGTAAACGACCAATACATGCTTGGCCGCGATCTGCTGGTAGCGCCGCTGCTCTATGCGGGCGAGGATACGCGTACGGTTTACCTGCCCCGGGGACAATGGACGGATTACTTTACCGGCGAAGCGTTTGAAGGCCCGTGCGAACTTCATGTCACCTGCCCGCTGGAGCGGATACCGGTGTATCGGAGGGAGGGCGCGCTGTGCAGACCGTGAAAATCGATCCGTGGAAAATCGAGCGCGTTTCGCCTGTGGACGACTTCAGTGAAACGATCTTTTTCATCGGCAACGGCACGCTGGGGGTGCGCGGTTTCGGCGCGTGGGAGGCAAAGCGATCCCCGCAGGCGCACGCGGTGTTCCGGGCGGGATTGTTCAGCGAGATCAAGCCCGGCATCACCGATATGGTACAGCTGCCCGACGCCCTTACCCTTCGCCCGCTGGGCGAGGAGCCGCAGATGGCAACCCAAACGCTGGACCTGCGCACCGGCGTGCTGACGCAATGCTGGGAAACGGAGCGCGCGGCATTGTGCATGCAGCGTATGGCCAGCATGGCAAACCGCCAGCTGCTCATCCAGCGCCTCCAGATCACGGCGAAGCGGGCGGGCGCGTTTACCGTGGAAGCCGTGGCAAACACGGAAGTGAAAAACCTTCCCATTCATGATGATCAGACGATAACGGCCACCAAGCATGTACGCCTGCTGAAAGCCGCGAGCCTGACCGAAAACGCGATGCGCCTGCACACGCTTCACGAGGGCGTCCCAGTGGAGATCACCTGGGAAGTGACGGACGACTGCGAGGCAAACCGCAGGGACTACCTGGAGCGGTCGGCCGCGTTCACGGCGCTGACCGCAGCGCTGGCCGAAGGGGAAACATGGACGGTGGAAAAACGCGTGCGCATCCTTGTGCAGGATGAAGCGAAAACTCCCGATACGGATGATCCGTGGGGCGCGAGCATCGGCATGTGGCGGGCGCTGTGGGACGACTGCGACATTGAAATTGAGTCCTATAACGAAGAACTGCAGGGCGCGCTGCGGTACTGTGTGTTTCAGCTGCTGTGCAACAACGCGTCGGAGGATCGCGCCGTTTCCATCGGCGCCAGAGGGCTGACCCACGGCCGCTATAAGGGCAACACGTTTTGGGATACGGAAATATTCAGACTTCCCTTCTACATGTGGACAAGGCCGCAAGCCGCGAAAAACCTCCTGCTGTACCGTACCGACCGCCTGGGCGACGCGCGGATGCTCGCGCATAAACAGAATCTGGAGGGCGCGCGCTTTCCGTGGATGTGCTCCAAAACCGGTCAGGAACAATGCGAGACCTGGGATATCGGGCTGTGCGAGGTGCATGTGACCGCGGATATCGCGTATGCCGCGCAGCGATACGCCGAAGTCACGGGGGACGAGGCTTTCCTCGGCGGGCCCGCCGCCGAACTCTTTACCGATACCGCCCTGTACTGGCTCGACCGGCTGACCTATGAGCCTGTGAAGGACCGGTACAGCTCCTTCTTTGTCAAAGGGCCGGATGAATACTGCGGCGCGGCGGTCAACAACACCTTCACCAACTATATGGCGCGCCGCAACGTCAATCTTGCGCTGCAATACGGAATGCTGAACCCCGAAGAACGCAAACGGGCGCGTTTTGCCGCGGAGCGCATCGAACTCCTGTACGATGCCGGGCGCGATTTGTATTTGCAGGATGAGCTGCTGGACCGCCTGGAACCGCTGCCGTTTGCAAAAAGCGCGGATGAACCTTCCTACAAATACTACTGTTATGACCGCATGCAGCGCTACCGCGTGCTCAAACAGGCGGACCTCGTGCTCCTGATGAACCTGTTTCCCGCGGATTTTACAATGGCGCAGAAGCGCAACGTGTTTGACTATTACGAACCCATCACGCTGCACGATTCTACGCTGAGCTACGGCCCGCACGCGCAGCTTGCGCTGTCGCTGTGTCTTTGGGACAAAGCGGAGGAATACCTGCGCAAGGCTGTAACCCTTGATTTGAAGGACGTTATGGGCAACACGGGCCGCGAGGGCCTGCATTTGGCCGCGATGGGCGCCGCGTGGCAGGCGGTGGTGTTTGGCGCCGCGGGACTTTGGGCGGAGAACGGAGAGCTGACCGTGCGCCCGATGCTGCCGCCCTCCATACGCCGGATACGGTTTAGGGTTTGGCATCGCGGCAAGCGCTTCCGGGTGGAGGCAACGCGGGACGGCCACACCGTAAGAGAGGAGATATAACGATGTACCTACCGAAAAACGCGCATCGCAGAACGGCCGCCGTGATCTTCATCGCGCCGTCATTCATCGGCCTGATCGTGTTCTTGCTGATTCCCATCGTGTCTTCGCTGGTATTCAGCCAGATGGATTATGATTTGCTGGCGGGCACGTTTGATTGGCTCGGGCTGAAAAACTTTACGCGCATCTTCACGGGGCGGGAGTTCCCCAATGTGCTCCTGCATACGCTGACCTACCTGGGGCTGTATATGCCGCTGATGCTCACGGCGGCGCTGGCGCAGGGGATGCTTTTGAACAAAGCGTTCAAAGGCCGGCAGGTCTTCCGGACCATCTTCTATCTGCCGGTTATCACCTCATGGGTTGCGGCGTCGGTGCTGTGGATGTGGATACTCAGCGGCAAATACGGCTTGCTCAACCAGATGCTTTCCGCTATCGGCATCAGCGGGCCTGCGTGGCTCAGCAGCAAGGTGTGGGCGATGCCCGGGATCGTGCTGGCTGCGATCTGGAAAGACACCGGCTTTTATGCGCTCATGGTGCTCGCAGGGCTCAAATCCATCGATACCATGTACTACGAGGCGGCCGCCATCGACGGCGCGGGGTCCGTACGACGGTTTTTCAACATCACGATGCCGCTCCTGTCTCCCACGCTGTTTTTGCTGGTCGTCATCAATGTAATTGCCGGCCTGCAGGTGTTCGAACCCATACTGATCATGACGGAGGGCGGGCCGGGCGGCGCCACGACGGTGTTTTTGGAACGCATCTACCGATACGCATTTACCCAGTACAAGATGGGCATGGCTTCGGCGTACTCCTGGATATTGTTCCTGATCATCCTGGTGTTTACCGCCGTGCAGTTCCGGTTGCAAAAGAGGTGGGTGAATTATGATACTTAAGCGGCGAACGGCACTCTATACCACTTTCTTTTATCTGATGATTATTGCTTTGGCTGCGGTCACGCTGCTGCCCTTCGTGTGGATGCTTTCTTCTTCCTTTAAAACCGGAGAATCCATCCGTACCATCCCCATTCAATGGATTCCCAGGAATCCGTCGCTGGATGGATACCGCCAAGTGTTCAACATGCAGAGCTTCTCCTTCACCCGCACATCGTTTAACAGCCTGTTTCTGGCTGTGATGTGCACGGTGGTAGAGATTATGAGCTCTTGTATGGCAGCCTTTGCATTCTCCAAGATTCCCTTCAAGGGTTCCGGCAGGCTATTCGGCCTGTACCTTGCCACGATGATGATCCCCGGCGCGGTCACTATGGTGCCCTCCTATGTTATCCTGCGCGTACTGGGCCTGCTGGATACGTTTACGGGGCTGATCCTTCCGTCGCTCGCCAAGGTGTTCAGTGTGTTCCTGATGCGGCAAGCCATAAAGTCCGTCAATGACAGCTATCTGGAAAGCGCCATGCTGGACGGCGCCTCGCTCTACCGTGTGTTTTTCATAATCGTTCTGCCGATGGTCACGCCGACGCTGGCGACGCTGATACTGCTCGCCTTCATGGGTAACTGGAACAACTACCTGTGGCCGCTGATCGTGCTGACCAGCAACGAAAAGCAAACCCTGCAGCTGGTGCTTGGCAAGATGAACGGCCTGTACCGTACCAAGGAGCATGTGCTGATGGCCGGGGCGGTGCTCACCATTCTGCCCATCCTGGTGGTGTACATGCTGACCCAGAGCAAGGTGGACAACGGCATCGCCCTGGGCGGCCTGAAATAAATGTGCATAACGCGACTGTGCGTTAGCGATACACTACAATATTTTTAAGGAGGAAACCCCCATGAAAAAATTGGTTGCCCTGTTGCTGACGGTGACGATGCTCTTGACGCTTGCGAGCATTGCTTTCGCCGAAGACGTAACGCTGACCTACGCCCACTTCTCTGGCGCGGGCCAACAGGAGGAAACCCTGAAACAGATGATCGAGGTCTTCGAAAGCAAGAACCCCGGCATCAAGATTGACGTACAGCTGACCGGCTTTGGCGACCACTTTACGGTGCTCGCCACCAAGATCGCCGGCGGCAACGCACCCGACGTGTTCGAACTGAACATGGAGAACTTTGTGTCCTACATGCTGCGCGGTCAGTGCCTTGCGCTCAACGACCTGGGCATCGCCACGGACAACTATTCCGCGGGCATGCTTGCAGCGATCTCTAAAGACGGAAACCTTTACGCGGTGCCGGACAGCTTCTCCACCTGCCTTCTGTTCTACAATGCGGAGCTGTTTGACCAGGCAGGCATTGCCTACCCGACCGACGAATGGACCTGGGCGGACGCGCAGGCCGCGGCGGAAAAGATCCGCGCGCTTGGCGAAGACGTCTGGGGCTACAGCCAGCCGATCACCTACAACGAGTTCTATAAGTCCATCGCGGGCAACGGCGGCAGCATCATCAACGAAGATGGCACAGCCTTCACCGTCAATTCTCCCCAGAACGTGGCGGTGCTGGATGCGATGCTCGCCCGAATCCGCGGCGAAAACCATGTGATGCCCACCACCGAGGAGATGGCCGGCCGCGGAGACTGGGACCTGTTTGTGGAAGGCAAGCTCGGCATGATCATTACCGGTATCTGGGCGTTCGCGTACTATACCGAGAATTGTGATTTCACCTGGGATATCGTAACCGAGCCTGGCTTTGCAGACAAAGCTTCGTTCTTCTTTGCCAACGTCAATAGTATTTCGCCTTCCAGCGCGCATCAGGAAGCCGCAGCGAAGTTCATCGACGCGATGGGCTCCGATCCGGATATCGTGCAGCTGCGGCTGAACGCCAGCTGGGAACTGCCCACGATCGCCGATCAGGCGAAACTGGCGCAGTATCTGACCATCACACCGCCAAGCAACCGCGCGGCCGTGTTCGCCAGCCTGGATTATGCCATCGCCCCGCCCGCGTTGCTGGAAGCCGCGGCGGCGACCGAGATCATCAACACCGTACTGAGCAGCCTGCAATCCGACGATATGACCGCGCAGGAAGCGCTGGACGAGATTCAGGCGCAGCTTGAAGAGGCCGACCTGCTGAGCAATTAAGTCAGGCAGAATCATTTCTATCGCGGGAGTAGCATACGCTTCTCCCGCCAGCCCGTTGAAAAAGCTCAATCTGCTTTGTCAGCTTCGGGATGGCAAGGGGCATCACTTACAAACGAGTAAGCTCAACCCCTTGCCACCCTAACTTCCTCGCATCTCAGGCTTTTTGAACAGGCTGGCAGAGTGTCAGCAAAACGATGTTTTAAACACTCTGGCGGGAGGAGCATACGCTTCTCCCGCGAACTTGTTTCAGTGAAATAGAAGTTTCTTACTTGCCGAAAGGATTCGCGCCTATGCAAAGCTATCAGGTAACCGGAAACGAATATCTGTCCCTTCCCACGATCCGCGAGGCGGACGGGGCGGTTGAGGGTATAACCTTTCTCTATATGCAATGCAGGGGGCTTTTGGAAATCCGCGGCGACGGCGGCCTGATCTGCCCCTATCTGGCGATTGACGGCGCGCGGGCGGCGCTCGCCCCCGCGTGGACGCGCGCGCACGGCTGGATTCCGGGCATGACGGCAAGATCCAAAGAGATTGCCTTCCGCTGCACCTATCTGACGCCGATCAGCGAGCGCGCGTTCGGCCTCCGGCTGGAAGCGGTAAACGAAGGCGTTTTGCCTGCCGAAGTCCGCATCGGCGCGGACGGCCGGTGGGACCGTA
The DNA here is from genome assembly GCA_043824045.1 of Bacillota bacterium. Taxonomy (GTDB): domain Bacteria; phylum Bacillota; class Clostridia; order Christensenellales; family Aristaeellaceae; genus CAXXOK01. The sequence goes on along the minus strand of JBDRTL010000019.1, from coordinate 1,204 downwards.
CCCTGCACGAGGTCAACGAAACCACGGAGCTTTCATTGGGCCGCGAGGTGAAGCGCTCCGGATGGAACGGCATGTTCGTATGGTCGCAGAAACCCGGGCTGCCGCTGTTTGCCTTTGCGCCGATCGCAGAGGAAATCAACCCGCCGTTTAGCGAAATCCGCCAGGATGCGGAATGGACACAGGAGGGTTTCTCGTACGATATCCATCGCCGCGCCGCGCTTGCGGCGGGGGAGCGGGTTCGGCTGGATATCTTCTTCGGGCTTGGGTATGAGGAAGTCGCGGCGGCGACCAGCGCCAAGGAGCTGCTCCGGCAGGGTTTTGATCCGCTGTGCCAAAGCACCGAAGCCTGGCTCGCCGCGCGTGAAAAAAACGTTTCCGACGAAACGCTGAAAACCCTGCTCAATACCAACCTTTTTTTCGCGTTTTTTTACGCCTGCGGCAGGACGCTCGACACGGAGGAGCTGTGCCTGGTCACCTCGCGCAGCCCCCGCTACTATGTGAGCGCGGCGTACTGGGACAGGGATAGCCTGCTTTGGGCGTTTCCCGCCATTCTGATGGCGGACGCCGCGTTCGCGCGCGAGATTCTTGACTATGTGTTCACGCGGCAGATCCGAAACGTCGGCATACACAGCCGCTACATCGACGGCGCCGTGCTGGAGCCGGGCTTTGAGCTGGACGAGCTGTGCGCGCCGGTGGTGGCACTCACACGCTATATGGAAGCTACCGGGGATGAAGCGCTTGTACGGGAGCCGTTCGTACAACAGGGATTGTTCCGCATTCTGCGGTTGCTGGAAAGCAAAAAACATCCGGCGCTGGAGCTGTATGAAACCTTTCTGCAGCCCACAGACGACCTGCGCCGTCATCCGTATCTGACCTATGATAACGTGTTGGTCTGGTTTACGCTGCGTGCGCTCGCGCGCTTTTTGCAAATGCCGCAGCTCGCCTCGCGCGCCGAAGCTGTGAAGGAAGCCGTATACGCGCATTGCGTCAGGGAGGAGCGCGGGAAGCGCTTTTTTGCCTGGTCTGTGGACACGCGGGGCGCGTACGATATCTACGACGAACCGCCGGGAAGCCTGCAGCTTTTGCCCTTCTATGGATTTTGCGATATGGCGGACGAGGTATGGAGTAACACCGTGGCCATGATCCGGGACGCAGATTACAAGCTCTCCTTCGCGGGGTTTCCGATTGCTGAAATCGGCTGCTT
>JBDRTL010000018.1:0-3250 GCA_043824045.1 Bacillota bacterium | reverse complement strand
TGATAAAGGGCAGCAGCCCCGCCAGGCTTTCAAAGCTTTTCTCGCGCTGCGCCGCCCGGACGGCGAGATCGTCCAGAACGCTTTCACTGATGAACGGCGCGGCCATGGCCAGATCCTTCATGGAAATATCGGCCGATACGTTTTCCCAGAGTTTTTCCGCCTGGCTGGGCTTGACGAGCGGCGCTATGTTGAGGAATTCCTCCGCGGAGATTTCCTCGCGGATCGGCTCTTCCCGAATCAGCTTTTCCACGACCTGCGCGCTCTTTTTGTTGCCCAGCAGTTCGTCGATGGTCACGCCGAAGATGTCCGCAAGCTCGCCGAGCTTGGCGATGTCGGGCATGGTCTGCCCCCGTTCCCAGTTGCTGACGGCCTGAAAGCTGATGTTCAGCCGGTCCGCCAGCTCCATCTGGATCATGTTGCGCGCCTTGCGCAGCGCGGTGATGGTTTTGCTTACGTGCTGCATATCAAACATGAAATGTCCCCTCCTATTTTATGCCTTGTCTCATGATTCGGCTGGAAAGCGCGATCTGGCGGTCCAGTTCCGCCCATCCGGACGCTTTCCCGGGGTTGGCCGGGTTTTTGTGATCGCCCCGGCCCGCAAGTATCGTACGTTTTCTGCGTTTCTGCGTTTTCCGCTTCTGCAACCAGTTCACGATTCCCTCCTCCTTTTTGTTCAGGAGAAGGCGGCGCCTCCCCTGCGTAAAAAAGCATAGGGCGCGCGCGGGAAAAATGACAGCAAGCGGTCGTTGAGTTCTTAAAAAGCGCGGATGGAATCAAGGGGAAATGCAGTGGCAGACGGTCGATCCCTAAAATCCGCGCTTACTCAACTCAAGCGGCAGTTGAACTCGGAGGCAATGTCACAATTGGCCGCGCAAAACGCGGCCAATTGTGAGCCATAGAGGTTTTGAGGTACTCCGTTCCCGTTACGCGTTATCGTCGTCCTGACCCTTGTAGCGGTTGGAGCGGCGGCCGTTGCGCGGCGGCGTATCGCCGTCTCCGCCGGAATCGGCGGCATCAAACGATTGCTGCGGGCGCGCGTAGGGATTGTTCTGGGGCGGCTGCGCCTGGCCCTGCTGCTGTCCGGAGAAGGGCGCCGGGCGCTGCGCGAAGGGGCTGGGCGTACGTCCGGTATTCTGCTGCGCGGGCTGCTGCGGCCTGGCGTAGGGATTGGGGCGCTGGTAGGGGGTTTGCGTTTTTTGCTGCTGGCCCGCGACCGGAGGCGCCGCCGCCGCGCGGCGGGCGTAGGGATTTTGCTGCGCGGTTGGTGGCTGCTGGGAGCGCTGCCTTGCGGCCGCGGCCCTTGCCGCGGCCTTGCGCTTCTTGTTCTGCGTGAGGGCATAGGCGTATACGCCGCCCGCACCGCCGACCAGCACAATGCCGCCGAGCACCAGCCCCAGCCAGTTATTGCCGGTCTGCGTTTCCTTGGTTTCCTCCTCATAGGCGATCGGGATCATGGTGCCGATCACGAAGGTCGAAGTCGGTTCGGGCTCGGGCGTGGCGGTCGTCAGCGGCGCGGTGGGCGTGGCGTAGGGATTGAACGGCTCGTAGGACGCGCTCAGGCTGCCGGAGGGGTTCTGCCACACGCCGACGTTCCAGTCCTCCACGGCGGATACCTGGCCCTGCGTGGCGGCGCCGGTGGACGAGCTCGAAGTCGAGGTGGACGATTCGGAGCCGGAGTTCAGGATTCCCTGCAGGTATTCGCTGGAATTCAAAAAGGTGGAAAGCTCGGTGAGGTTCAGGACCTTGAAGTAATTGCCGCTGACCCAGCCGACGGTGCCGGACTGGTTTACGTTGTACCACAGCGTGTTATTGACGTACTGGGAACCCAGCACCAGCGCGAAGGCATACTGATTGAGCGATTTGATGCGCGTGCCGTTGGGCGTTTGCCGGAAGTTGACGGAGTTGGCCGAAACGTAGCCATAGCTGGACGCGGCGTACGGATCGTACGGCGCGGCGGTTTGCGCGGGCGTGGGCGTGGGCTGCGTCTGCGCCAGATACACGGCGACCTCCTGCTGCGTCATCGCGCGCAGCTGATCCTGTCGGATATAGCCGGACATATTGTTATAGTTGCTGATATGCCAGCCGTAGCCTTCGTAATATACCTGCCCCGTCACGTACACCGCCTGGTCTTCGGCAAGCCACGCGGAGATCGCGGACTGCGAACCGGGGACGTTTCGCAACGGCACGTCGTCGCCCAGCGTCAGGTAATAGCCCGACTGCTGCGCGGGCGCGGGCGTGGGCGACGGGGTGGGGCTGGGCGTGGGCGCGTTCGCCTGGCTGTAGGCGTCGATATACGTTTGCGCCTCGCCCGGCGTAATGGCGCGCACGGAGGCGTAGGGCAGAAGCCCGATGGTGGACTCGCCCAGATAGGTCTGCGCGCCCGTCCATATGGTTTCGTCCACGGCTACCTGCCCGTTCAGGTACAACAGCGTATCGGCGGCCAGGGTTTTGATGATGGAGTTGTCTTCGAAATTCGCGTTGTCGCGCAGGGCGACCTGCGTCAGCGTGACCGCGAAGCCGACGTACAGATCCTCGCCGGGCACGGTTGCGGTGGGTGAAACCGAGGGCGACTCGGACGGCGACTCGGACGGTGCAACCGTCGGGGTGGGCGTGGGCGAGTCCGTCGGGGCCGGGGTCGGCGAGTTTGTTGGCGTTGGCGACGGCGAGGGCGATGGGCTTGGCGACGGCGACGGCGAGGGCGTGGGGGTGACGAAGGTGAGATCCACGTCCAGCAGGCTCAGCCACACATAGCAGTCCATGGTGGCGTAGCGGATATAGGCCCATTCCTTGCCGCCGTAGGTAAACGAGCCGTGCACCCAAACCCCGGTGCCCTGCGTGACCGTGAACACGATGTTATCGGCGGGGGTGGAATCCGGCGTGGAGCGGAAGCGCACGCCCGTGGTATTGGTGGCGCCGGGCTTGCCGATTTCGGTGTAGTCCGGATAGGTCGCGGAGATATCCGCGGGCTGGTCACCCTCGCCCGGCATATTGTCGGGCGTCGCGGTCGGGGTCGCGGTGGGCGTGACGGTCGGGGTCGCGGTATCTTCAGGCGACGCCGTGGGGGTATCCGCGGGCGAAACGGTCGGTGTGATTTCGGGCGTATCGGTAGGCGCCGCCGTCGGCGTGGCGGTTGGCGAGGTGAGGGTGAGCAGGCTCAGCCACACGTAGCAGTCCGTGTTTTCGTAGCGGATATGGGCCCATTGCGTGTCGCCCGCGGCAAACGAACCGTGCACCCATACCTCGGTGCCCA
>JBDRTL010000017.1:0-4572 GCA_043824045.1 Bacillota bacterium | reverse complement strand
TCTTTTTCTCGGGCCTCAACCACGCCATCGACGCGGTGAAGCACAAGAACTACAAATGGCAGAACATCAACCGCCCGTTCATCGCGATCCTGATGATCGGCGGCCTGGTCTATCCGGTCGCCATGGCGCTGCTGGGGCTATAACAGAAACACTTTGGATATCCATGTCGTTCCTCGTCCACACGCATCAAAGCCTGCTTTGATGCGAAGCGGAGCCGCGACACAACCGAAAAGAGCGTGCACCCAGTGGGTGCTTGCGCAAAGCGAATTGAGGTTGGGAAGGTTTACAGAGCGGACAAACGGCAGTGCAGTCCGCGACAATAAACTTAACAGGGGTGAGAAGTGACGGCTTTTATGAATCAAAAGCGTCGCCGCGAAATGAGCGCAGCCCGTAACCTTTTCTTCATCGTTCCACCGTCCAGCCTCGTAAAACCGCATCAAAGCCTGCTTTGATGCGAAGCGGAGCCGCGACGGAATGAATGAGCGGTGGCTTTTTCTGTGAAATAAAAAAGCCGCCGCGAACGATATGCAGTCCGCGGCGACGCTGGCTGGGGAACTAGGATTCGAACCTAGACAATACGAGTCAGAGTCGTAGGTGCTACCGTTACACAATTCCCCAAAAATTGCGCTCGTTTATTATACGAGCCCTCCGGACGTATGTCAAGAGCGCTGCGTCCACTCCCCGCAGCGCTGCGGAAATTTCATGCGCTGCGCTTATAGTCCTTTGCTCCGCCGCGGCATGCTCCGGTTCCCGCATCCGGGCGCGGGAGCTCCGGCGGCATCATACTGCGACTGTGTATAGGATTGTTAAGCGCTCCCGCGCATTGTTTTTTTCCTGTACATAACTGCGTATTCAAGGGGCAAAGCAAACTGATTCGGCCTGCGGATTGCACTTTTCATGTATGCGATGGGCCGCTGTTATACCAAGTTTTCCTTGAAACAATCCCCGAATCGCTGTATACTAAACCTGCATATTTTTATGCGCGAATAATTGAAGAATATCGAGGGGATCCAATGGCAAGCTATATCATCAAGCGTGCTTTCGCAGCCGTCCTGACGATTATATTAATCGCAGCGATTACGTTCTTCATGATGCATTCCATACCGGGCGGGCCGTTCACGCGCGAAAAAGCCGTGCCGGACACAATTATGCGGGTGCTCAATGCGAAGTATCATCTGGACGACCCGCTGCTCAAGCAGTTCGGGGATTACATGTTGGGTCTGGTGAAGTTCGATCTGGGACCGTCCTTCTCCAAGGTCGGCGTGGAGGTAAACGACCTGATCGCAGGCGGATTCCCAACGTCCGCAAAAATCGGCATTCTGGCAACGGGGCTGATCGTGCTGCTGGGTATCCCCATCGGGATCATCTCCGCCCTCAAACAGAACAGGCCGGTCGACTATATCGTCATGTTTTTCGCGACGCTGGGGGTGACCGTTCCCAGCTTTGTCGTGGCGACGCTGACCATCTATATTTTCGCGGGTTTATTGGGGTGGCTGCCGACCTTCGGGCTCGCTTCCCCGCTGGGGTATATCGGGCCGGTCATCGCGCTGAGCGGCTACTCTCTTTCCTTCGTCGCGCGGCTTACGCGGTCGTCGATGCTTGAAGTGCTCCGGCAGGACTATATCCGCACGGCGCGCGCCAACGGCATCCGCGAGCGCAAGGTGATGTTCAAGCACGCGATGAAAAACGCGCTCATCCCCGTGATCACCTACGTGGGTCCGATGATCGCGGCGATCCTTACCGGTTCGTTCGTTATCGAGCGGATTTTCGCGCTGCCCGGCATGGGCAAATACTTCGTGGAAAGCATCACAAACCGGGATTACACCACCATCATGGGGATGACGGTGTTCTACTCGGCTTTTTATATTATCATGGTGCAGCTGGTGGACGTGGCGTATGCGCTGATTGACCCCAGAATTAAGTTTACGAAAGGAAATTAAGCAATGAGTGTTATTGAGCAAAAGGAATTCACATTCGTTGCCGATGTCGAAAAGGAAAGCGAAACTTTCCGTCCGTCGCTGACCTACTGGCAGGACGCCTGGCGAAGGCTGAAAAAGAACAAGCTGGCCATGGTCGGGCTCGCGGGCATCATTTTAATCGTGCTTTTCGGAGTCATCGGTCCTTACTTCACCCCCGTATCCTATTCGGATCAGCAAAACGATTACAAAAACCTGCCGCCGCGGCTTGGGCTCTATGTTTTGAACGACGAGCTTTCCGTGTACGTATCCAACGACTACAACATGTTCGCCGTGGACAATGACGGCAACCTGACCTACCTCACCGAGATTGACCGCGCCGCGGCCACGCTCGACCGTAACTTCACGGGCGCCGTGATGTCGCCCGCGGAAAAGAAAAGGCAGCAGCAGGAAGCCCAGGCGCAGGAAGATTCCCATGTGAAGAGCTATGCCGTCGGCGACGGCGAGATCGTGCTGGATTATTCCAACAAGCTCATTGCAAACGCCGAGGACGAATATCAGATCAAGATCACCTACGGCGAGTATGAGGCGACGGAAATCACCCGTACGATCATGAACCGGAAATTCCCCTTCGGCACCGACGTGCTGGGCCGCGACCTTTTAACCCGCGTGATGTACGGAGCGCGCATTTCCCTGCTGGTCGCGCTGGTGGCCACGCTGGTGAACTTCGCCATCGGCGTGCTTTACGGCGCGATTGCGGGCTTTGAAGGCGGCAGGGTGGATAACATCATGATGCGCATCGTGGACATTATCAACTCCATTCCGCTGATGCTGTACATCATTCTGCTCATGGTGCTGATCGGCAACAAAGGCATCTGGACGATTATCCTCGCCATCGGCACCGTGTACTGGGTCAATATGGCGCGGCTTGTGCGCGGGCAGACGCTGGCGCTAAAGGAGCAGGAATATGTGCTGGCCGCGCGGGCGCTTGGCGTATCCAGGTTTAATATCATCCGCAAGCACCTGATTCCAAACGCCATGGGCCCCATCATCATCTCCATGACCATGATGATCCCAACAGCCGTGTTTACCGAATCGTTCCTGAGCTTTATCGGGCTTGGCGTTTCAGCGCCGATGGCCTCGTGGGGGACGCTTGCCAACAACGCGCTGCCCGGGCTTCTCACCTATCCGTATCAGCTGATGTTCCCGGCCATGGCGATCGCGATTACCATGCTGGCGTTTAACTTCCTGGGCGACGGCCTTCGGGATGCGCTCGACCCGCGATTGAGGAAAGGCTGAGGTAGAGGGCAAATGCAAAAGACTGTTGGCACCATTTTAGAGGTTCAAAACCTCCATACGTCGTTTTTCACCCATCTGGGCGAAGTGCAGGCGGTGCGCGGCACCTCGTTTTCGATGCAAAAAGGCGATGTTCTGGGAATCGTCGGCGAGAGCGGCAGCGGTAAAAGCGTCACTGCGCTCAGCATCATGAAGCTGATTGAAAGCCCGGGCAAAATCAAAGAAGGCAAGATTATATTTGACGGAAACGACGTGACCGACTGGATGGACAGCAGGATGTCCAACATCCGCGGCAACGACATCGCCATGATCTTTCAGGATCCGATGACCTCCCTAAACCCCGTGTTCACCATCGAGAATCTGATGGTCGAAGTGATCCGGCGCCACCGCAACGTGAGCAGGAAGGAAGCGCGTGAGCACGCCATCCACATGCTGGACATGGTCGGCATCCCCGAGCCGGCGACCCGCATCAAGTCCTATCCGCATCAGTTTTCCGGCGGCATGCGCCAGCGCGTGATGATCGCCACCGCGCTTTCCTGCGATCCGAAGCTGCTGATCGCAGACGAGCCGACCACGGCGCTGGACGTTACTATTCAGGCGCAGATTCTGGAGCTTTTAAAGCGGCTGCAGGACGAACTGGGCATCTCCATCATCCTGATCACCCACGATCTGGGCGTGATCGCCGAAATCTGCACGGATATCATCGTGATGTACGGCGGCATGATGATGGAAAAGGGCACGGTGAACGATATCTTCTACCGGTCCAGGCATCCCTACACCAAGGGCCTGCAAAGCTCCATCCCGCATATGGATCAGCACTCCAAGGATCGCCTGGTTCCCATCCCGGGCTCGCCCGTAGATTTAATGAACCCGCCCAAGGGCTGCCCGTTTGCGCCGCGCTGCCCGTACGCCATGCAGGTGTGCGTCGACCGTGAAGCGCCCAAAATCAAGCTCTCCGATACACACACCTCCGCCTGCTGGCTGCTGCATGAAAATGCGCCGGCTGTGAAAGGATACGAGCTGGGAGGTGCCGCGCAATGAGCAAAGCATTCAATAAAGAAGAAGTGCTGCTGGAAGTCAATGGGCTTAAAAAATACTTCCCGGTCGGTAAGAAACTATTTTCCCGCAAGGTGAAGATGCTCAAGGCCGTGGACGATATCTCCTTTTACATCCGCCGGGGCGAAACGCTGGGCCTTGTGGGCGAATCAGGCTGCGGCAAGTCCACCACAGGCCGGACCATTTTAAAGCTGTACGATCTCACGGGCGGGCAGATCATCTTCGACGGCAGGGACATCACCAACTTAACGCAAAAGGAGATGCTTCCCTACCGCAAGCGCATGCAGATGATCTTTCAGGACCC
>JBDRTL010000016.1:0-4911 GCA_043824045.1 Bacillota bacterium | reverse complement strand
CGCTGCGATCATCAACTCGTTTCGCCCGGTGATCTTTGAAAACAAGGAAAAATCGGACGCCGCCTATGAAGGCAGCGTCGTGCAGCTGTATTCCGTGATCATCTATTTCTCGCTGGTGCAGTGCGTCGGCATCGCCGCGCTGTCCGGCGTGCTGGTCGGCGGGCTGTTCGGAGCCGATTACGCGCCGGCGGCGACGGTGATATTGGTACTGGTGTGGTACACGGGTTTTTCCTACCTGGGCGCGGTGCGCGACATCTGGTTGCTCGGGGAGAACAAACAGAGCCTGCTGTGGAAAATCAACCTGTGCGGCGTGCTGTTAAATATCGCGCTCAATCTGCTCCTGATTCCCCTGTGGGGCATCCACGGCGCGGCGGCCGCGACGCTTACGACGCAGCTGTTCACCAACGTTTTGCTCGGGTTCGTGTTCAAGGGCATCCGCCGTAACAACACGCTGATGGCGCGCGCTTTAAACCCCGGGCAGATGCGGCTTGGCGCGCTGCTTTCCAGAGGGAAACACTAACGAATATTACTGCGCGCTCCCGCCGGTGAGGCGCACGGGGAACGCGGTCATCACGGGGCTGCCGCCAGGCTGGATCACCACCGAATAGACCGGCAGGCGGTTCTCCGTATCGTAGACCACGATATTGTATCCTGTGAGGCCGCGCGAAAGCTCCACGCCGCCGACGGCGATGCTGAGCGCTCCGGACGCGCTTATCGCCTGCACATCGATGCCGCCGACGCTCGTCTGGTACTCGCCGAAGGCGTTTTGCTCAAACAGCACCCGGCCCGCAGGGTCGATCACGGCCAAATATCCAGCGGCGGGGTCGGCCGGGCCTTCCCGCATCAGGCCGACGCCCTGCAGCATGCCGGTCATCGGGTCGGTGAGCGCGCCGCCGCCGTTTGCGGCGATCACCACCAGATATTCGTTGTGATAGAGTGACGAAAGAAACGAGATCGCCTCCGCGTTTGTTTCAGGTCCGCTGTCGCGGATATCATAGATCAGGTAATAGAGCAGCGCGCCGTCGTATCCGCGCAGGTTTTCGCAGAAGTTGTATTCCACTTTCTCGTCCTGGAGGTTGAACAGCAGGCCGTAGAAAAGCCCCCGTGAAATCGTGGTCACGTCCAGCGCCGCGCCGCCCTGCCGAAGTCCTTCCTTAATGGCTGTGATGCTTTCGCGGGTTGACTTCGTATCGGTCATTTGCTGCTCCAGATAGCGGTAACCGGTGTACGCGTTTACGATCAGCAAACCGCACAGCACAGGCGCAAGTATAAGCTTTACAAAGCGGGACAGCGGATACCGGGGCTTGCCGGATTTTTTCATCCGGATGCCGGGCGCAAACAGGCAGACCAGCGCCGCGAGTGGCACCCAGAAGGGCTGCAGGTAATACCGCGCCGAAAACAGGTACGGGATGAAGAACGCGGGCAGAATCACCGTCGCGAGCACGCCGAGCAGCAGCCACGATACGCGCGGGCTGCGGCGGAACATGCGCGCGGCCGTCACCAGGACGATCAGCGCCGATACCAGGAAAATGCCGCCGAACAGGATGCCCCAGCCGGACACGTTGGCGTCCATGGTAGCCAGCGTCCACTCGTCCCAAGAGAAGGTGAACGGGATTTTGAGGTTGGCCTCAGTAAACAGCGAATTGGACGTGGGCGAAAACATGGACACGAAAAACTGCGCGATCAGCGGCAGGGCGTGGATGTCGGGCCCCAGCAGCGAGGCGAGCAGGCTGTTCATGGAGTCCGCGCCGAGCATCCCGTAGAAGGGATTGCCGTAGCGCAGGAAGTTGACCACGTAGGTCGCCGCGCCCAGCACGCACACCGCGCAGACCGCCATCGCCGCGAAATACACAAATATCCAGAGGATTTCCCTGTTGCGCCGGTGCAGGCCGTCCGCATTGCGCAGGGCAATCAGACGGGCGGCGATGTACGCCGCGCAAAGGATGGCAACGTAGAGCGCAGCCGAGGTTTTTATGTTGACGGCGATGCAGACCGCCATAAACGCCGCAATCTTCGCCGCGGGCGCGAACGCGCCATTGGGCTTGAAAACGCCGTACGCGAATGAAACCGCGGCGACGGTGAGCATCTGGTAGGTAAAGCCGTCGTTATAATACAGCGCGATCTGCGAAACGGTAATCAGGTTGGCGGCGGCTAAAAGCATTGCAAGCAGCGCGGTGAGTCGGCTCAGCCGGAATGCGTCGCGCAAAAGCGGCGCCGCGATACAGACGCAGGCGATCATCGACAGGAGGTTGAACACCTTGCCGTATTCGATGCCGCCGGTGAAGGCATAGAAGCTCGCTGCGATCATAAACGAGGCTTTGGGCTGGTTATTGACCTGGTAGGACAGCCATCCGGAATTGTACGGGAGCACGTCGTGGGTGTTCGCAAACTCGATCATGGTCTGCTCAAACGGATTCCAGCCATGCAGCAGCATGCCCGTGACCGGCTTGTGATAGCAGTTGGAGTCCCACGCCATATCATAGATCTGCGAAGCGAGATACGCGGCGCCGGCGATCACCAGCACGCCGGCCACAGAGATCAGCAGCGCGTACAGCGGCGCTTTGCGAAGAAACGCAAGCGTCAGCCACGCGCACGGGACGGCAAAAAAGCAGGTATATTCGTGTATGCCCATTCCCGCTGCGATCTCCAGTGTGACGATGACGATCAGCCAGAAGAAATACGCAAGCACAAACAGCCCGAAGTCCATCAGCGGATTCCTCCGCGGGTCCGATGGTACGGCGGTTTTCGGTAAGCCTTCGTGCTTCCCCGTTTTTCCGTTTTCCAGGTCCCGCTTCAGCTGCGCCAGTTCCTGCTGAATCTGCGAAATGTTTTGGGACGGCATGTTCTCAGCTCCGTTAATTGGAATATGCTGGACTCCTCAATGCCTCATTATACCATGATCACAGGGAAAGCGGAACAAATCGGGACGCAACAAGCCGATAATCCACCGACGACTGCCATTCGCCAAGCTGATCCTGCCAGTGGTTATGGTTCACCCGCAGTTTTTCAAACCCGAGTTTCTCGTATACATGCTGCGCGCGCAGGTTTTTTACGTTGGTATCGAGAATAATTTCCGTATATCCCAACTGGAACAGTTTCGTGATGAGCATTCGCAGGCACAGCGTGCCAAGCCCCTTCCCCTGCATGCCGGTTTCGCACACCTTGATGCCGATCGCCGCAGTCCGGCTGCCCTTGTTGCGGTAATTCATCTCGCCGATGGGCGCGCCGCCTACCTCGATGATCAGGACACGGAAGGTATCGTCGGTCTGCCCGGACAGCTGCGCGGCCACTTTCGCCTCCGAAATTCCAAGCCCGTTGGGAAACCCGGCGTGAGCCATCACGCCGCCGTCGTTCCACCAGCGGGCGAGCGTGATTGCGTCCTCCGGCCCGGCGTTTCGCAGGGTAAGCCCCTGACAGGTGATGCGCAATGTACCGCCCCCTTTTTTGCCCAGTATATCACAATGGATGCAAGAAGTGCATAGCCCCGTACGTTATATAGACACAACGACAAAGGAGGTCTTCCTATGAAAAAACGCAGCCTGTTTTTAATTGCCGCGATACTCATGATCGTTATGCTTTCGCCGGTTCCGGCGGCGGCGGAGTTTACCGACGGCCCGATGCTTGATTCCCTGACCAACAACGTGCCCAACACCGGCATTATGCTGCCCGGCACGTTCGCTCCCTCGCAGCCTTCCTATCTGCTGACGGTGGCAAACTGGGTGTCGCGCGTCTACTTCATCCCCTACTGCTCCACCCCGGGCGTGACCATTTACTTCAACGGCACGGCAGTGGCAAGCGGCGCGCAGACGCCGACCCTCAACCTGTCCGACGAGCCGACGTTCGCCACCCTTACGCTGATCGGATCGGACGCGAAGTCCAACACCTACATCGTGTATATCCAGCGGCGGCCCAGCGAGCGGCGCACGCGCGTATCCGCGGGTTTCATCGAATCGATGTACTCCAATGGCGCCAAGAACTATATCCGCGCGGACCTGGTCTCGGTCACCTATACGCCGGGCACCAATCTGTCCACCTTTACCAACGAGACTTATTACATCTACGATTACGCGTGCGGCGACAGCTGTATCTTCTACTACGGCACGATGGCAAACCCCATCCGCGCCACAACCTTCGGCGAGTTTGTAGCCAACTACAACAGCTTCGGTTCTACGCTTTACCACATCATCTACATCGAGGATGAGATCGTGGCCGTGATGCCGTATGCGGCCGATTATTGATCCGAAGCGTCGGGTTGCGTGGCTGTGGTAAAATAGCCAACACATAAACCACGGGAGGATATTGCAATGGAGCTGTTTGAAGCCATGGAACGCCGCCACAGCTACCGCGGCGCGTTCAAACCCGATCCTATCCCCGAAGCTGACCTGTGGAAGATCGCCGAGGCGGGCGTGCGCGCGCCCTCGGGCTGCAACCGGCAGACCACGCATATCTGCGTCATCACCGATCCGCAGAAGCGAAAAGCGGTTGCGGAGCTTCTGCCGCGGCCCGTGGTACAGACGGCGCAGGCAATCCTTGTGATCGTCACCGATAACCGCCCAGCATACGGCGGCGTAAGCTTCGAGCCCCAGGATTACGGCGCCGCCGTGGAAAACATGCTGCTGGCGGTCACGGCGCTGGGGTACGCGTCGGTTTGGCTGGACGGCGCGCTGCGCGCAGACGGCATCGCCGGAAAAATCGCCGATCTCATCGGCCTCAAAAATCGCGAACACTTCACCGTATCGGTTATCCTGCCCGTCGGCATCCCCGAGACCGTGGAGCCGCAGCACGGCAGGCTGCCGATGCGCGAACGGGTGACGTTCAACCGAATGGGCTGAGGCCAAATCCAAAAATACGCCGCATCTGCGGCGTATTTTTATGCGAACAACCGCAAACGCCGCTTAACGGGATTTTTAC
>JBDRTL010000015.1:0-4011 GCA_043824045.1 Bacillota bacterium | reverse complement strand
GGAGCAGCACCGTGCCGTTGATCGTCTGGCAGGCGAGGCTGATGTTATTGTTACGGCTGCCGTCCGATGTGGTCTTGGTCGTAAAGGCGGCGGTCATCTTGAAGGTATTGACCAGATCCTCTTTGGTGACCGTCGGCAGGGTAAGGGTCGGCGTTACGGTGATCGAACGGTTGACGACGCCCTGATCGAGCAGCCCGATCAGCTGGTTATACAGCGCTTCGGCGTCGATCGTCACGCCCGGCTGATCCTGGGAAAAGGTAAAGGTGCGGGTATTGAAATCAAAGCTCACAATCTGCGCGTCAATCGGAGCGCGGGTGACGTAACGCTCAATATCGTCGACCACGGTTTGTACGGATGCGGTATCGTACGCTTGCTTGCTGAGGATATAGACGTAGTTATCCCGAAGCGCCATCACGGCGTCCGCGCGCTCGCGAAAGGGCGTGCGCTGGGTGGTTGCGATGTCGGCGGAGTTCTGCCGCCCGTAGGAATAGGCTTTGAGCAGCGCGCCGCCTATATCCCGGTGCGCGGCGACGTTTTGATTGTTCAGCGTCCAGGTTTTATCCCCGATGTTGACGGACAGGGAAAAGGCCGATGACGCGGCGTTTTCGTCGCCGAGCGCTTCTTTTGCCTCGTCGGGCGTCAAACCGCCGATGTGCGTGCCGTCCACGAAGACGCCGGGGTAGATCACGTCCAGCCGCAGATACTCCCGGTACTGCTTGTAGCTTAACACAACGTCCTTGTCGTACCGAAGCAGTTCGCCGTTGATGAACGCGTAATTGTCAAGATCCGCCCAGAAATAGCCCGCAAGCTGCGGCATCATCAGTACGCCGATCGCCGCGACGCAAATAAAACACGCCACGATCACCGTGATGTAGATGGACAGCAGCAGTGTGCGGCGTTTTCTGTTTCTTGTTTTCACCGGATCCGGTGGAATACGCCTTTGCGCGAACGGGTTTTCTCCGATGTGCGTGGCATGGGACAGGGGCTGATCCACGGAAAGATGAATAAGCGGCGCGTCCCAGGAGGAAGTATCGTCAAAACTGCAGTTCAACATGTCCGCGTCGGCGGGCATGGAGCCGGCAGTATACTGTGGCGCCGCCTGCGCGCTGTGCGGGGTATACATCGGCGTTTGATTGGAATACTGGTCCGCCATGCGCGGGCAGGCCTCCTCTCACATAGGCTGTATGTGATGATCAGAGTACGGGGTCGCTTTTCTTGATTTTATAGGAGAGGATTTGCAGCCCCTCTTCCAGATGCACGCTGACGATCGTCGCATTCTTGGGGATGGTCAAATCCGTGGGAACGAAATTCCAGTACGCGGTCACGCCAAGTTCGTGCAGCTTGTCGACCACGGCCTGCCCGCTGGAAAACGGAACGGCAAGCACGGCGATGTGCACCGGATGCTCCGAAAGAAAGCTTTCGATATCCGCATAATCCAAAACGGTCAACCGGCCGATTTTCTTCCCGATCTTTGATGGATCGACGTCGAAGACACCGATGGTTTCGAAATTACTGGCGCGAAACGAGTCGGACAGCGCGACGGCGCTGCCGATATTGCCCGCCCCGATGATGATCATGTTCTGTATATGCTGTATTCCCAGCACGACGCCGATATGGCTTCGCAACTGCGTAACGGAGTAGCCGAAACCCTGCCGACCTTCGCCGCCGATGCAGTTGATATCCTGGCGAATCTGCGACGCGGTCAGGTCCATGCGTTCAGCGAGCTCGTTGGATGAGATTTGCATCACATGATCCGATTCGAGCTCCTTCAAGTAGCGATAATATCGCGGCAATCTCCTGAGGACAGCTTCTGACACATTGCCGGCCATGAGATTTCCTCCTTATACGGATTTTTTCAAGCAGCGGCTTGAACAATATAGCATATTGTATCCTGTATTATACCATAGGTTGTACCCTTTATAAAACAACAAATACAAAAATCCGGCAACGTAAGCTGCCGGATTGAATTCACGGTAAAGAATGAGGAGTGACGGTATGAACGCTTCCGCGTTATTTCAGCGAAATCACCACGTGGCGGTTGGGCTCGTCGCCTTCGCTGTGGGTGGTAACGGCGTCGTTCTGCTGCAGCGCACTGTGCAGAATCCTGCGCTCATAGGGGTTCATGGGTTCTAATACCACTTTTCGGCCCGTTTTCACCGCGTGGTTGGCCATGCGGTTGGCAAGCCGCTTGAGCGCTTCCTCGCGCTTGGCGCGGTAGTTTTCAGTATCCAGCGTCACACGGGTATACTCGTCCTGGCCATGGTTCACATTCAGGCTGGCTAAGTACTGCAGCGCGTCCAGCGTTTCACCGCGGCGCCCGATGAGGATGCCCAGCGTGTCTCCATGGATGTTGACCCTTACGTTGCCTTCTTCATCCGTGCTGGATTCGACGGCGACGTCCAGGTTCATCAGCTTGGTGACGTTCAGCAGAAAATGATGCGCCTTGCCCGCGGCCGAATTGGGATCGGAAACCGGAACCACCTTCAGGGGCTCTTTGGGCTCGGCTTTCCTGGATTCTTTAACAACGGGAGCGGCCTTTACAGGCTTTTCGGCTGGTTCCGCCTGCGTTTGCTGCGCCTTTTTTCTATGCTGCTTTTTCTTTGGCTGTTTGAGCGCTTCTTCCTCTTGCGGCACGTCCGCATCCGCCGGTGCGGAGAACGCAGAAAGGATATCGCCCTCCTGTTCGCTCTCCCTCACGGTCAGGCGGACCTTGGCCTCTTTGGCGCCCATGATGCCGAACAGGCCTTTGGAGCCTTCCTGTATGATGTCGATGGTCACGTCGCCCAGAGAAACATCGAGCTTTTCCAAACCTTGGCGGATAGCGTCTTCTATTGTTTTTGCAGAAGATTCGATGCTTTTCATTTTAAACTGTCCTCCTGGATAATGACGGTCTTATGCTGCGCCTGCTTCTCATACATCTTATTGATCACAATGCCCTCGCCCCAGGCGATGAGGTTGGACGCGACCCAGTAGATGGAGAAACCCGCGTTGAACGTAGAGCAGATATACAGTGAGAAAATCGGGAAGAAATACTTCATGAACTGCCCGGTGCCCTTGCCGGAATTCGGATTGGGAGTCTGCGGCTGCGTGATGGTCATCAGATACTGTGTGACGGCCGCCAGGACAGGCGTGATGAAAAATCCGTTGTTGGCGGCGAAGATATTCAGCTTGAAAAGAAGCAGATTGATTTCCGGCAGCGTTGCCCAATGCTGAAGCTGCTGCATATAGGCTTCGCTGTTTTGAAGCTGCGCCAGCAGGAGCTTGTAGGTATCGGCATTGATCGTATCTATGGCGATGCCGAGATTATTCAGCGCAAGAACCGTATCCGCCGGGAACGATTTGATCACGCTGACCCAGATATCCACGGGGATTAATTTCAGCTCCGCCTCCGTGGCTACGAAGGAAGAAAAGGGGCTGTCCGGCATCCAGAGGTTTTTCACCCAGAGCCATCCCTGGTTCATCTGCTGGCCGGTTAATGCGAGATCGATGGTTTGCTTGGCAAGTTCCGTATTGGCCACCATGCGCATCGCGCCGAACATCGCGATCAGGACGGGGAAGGATAAAAGCATCGGCAAACAGCCGGAAAGCGGGCTGATCCGCTCTTTGCGGTAAAGCTCGGCTGTTTTTTGATTCAGCTTTTCCTTGTCATTTGCGTATTTTTTCTGCAGTTTGGCAACCTGCGGCTGCAGGTCGGACATGCGGCGCATGCTCTTTCTGCTTTTTAGGTCCAGCGGCAGCAGGATGAGTTTAATGATCATCGTGAATACGACGATGGACCATCCGTAGTTGCCGATGATGCTGTTGATGCCATTGAGAATGTTATACAGGAATGTATTGATTGCACCCATACAGGTATCAAGTCCTCCTTATGAATGTGTCGGTGTTTTCGGGAACGGGATCGTACCCGCCTTTCCCGAAGGGATTGCACCGAAGGATGCGCCAGACTGCAAGCCGCAATCCCTTGCACGTGCCATACCGCTCCAGCGCCGTTACGGCATACTCCGAGCAGGT
>JBDRTL010000014.1:0-3541 GCA_043824045.1 Bacillota bacterium | reverse complement strand
AAACGCTATGAAGATGCGTTGAAGGACAAGGATAAAGCCATCGAGTTGGAACCCGAGAACGCTGAGTATTACGACTCACGCGGGGTTACCCTTCGCGCAATGAAACGTTATGAAGAGGCATTGAAGGATTGTAATCAAGCCATCGAACTGGAGCCGGAGAACAGTGAATATGCAGCAGACATAGCCCGAACCTTCATCAAAAAAGATGATCTGAACAACGCACGCTTCTACGTTGATAAGGCGTTGTCATTAGATTCCACAAATGCATATGCTCTTCGAGCCAGAGGTTTATATTTCCTCGCGCTTGCAAAAAAGGGGACACCTTCAACGGCCAATGTCAACATCCAGTCGGATTTTGATCAAGCGATTGCTGATGATCCAGAAAACACTTACTCCAGGATGAATCGTGCGGAGTTCTTCATTTTTACAAGGCAATATGATAAAGCAAAAGAGGACCTTGACAGAGCGCTTGCGCTTGACCCACATGAGCCAGAAATCTACTATTGTTATTCACAGTATTACAAAGCTATTGGCGATAATGACAAAGCCGCCGAGTATAAGAAGCTTGCCGATGAACACGGCTACATTCCTGAACCGACAAAAGAAGAAAAGAAACAAACAGTCTGAAACAAACAGTAAGTCATCTCACAAATCTATTGCTTATGTAGGATGACCATTACTAAAACAATTTAAAAATCAATCTTTACGTTGATATAGTTCTCTCGGTCTCTATATCATCCTTCGGCACCTTCCGAATAATCACTATATAGCACACCATCAGGATCACCATCGTGGCCGCCCAGGAGAAGGGATAGCCGACGAACAGCACTTCAAGCGTCGGCTCGGCGGCGAAGAAGGTATACAGCCAGGCCAGGCGGATGCCGGAAATGCCGGTTACGGACACGATCATCGGCAGGAAGCTGTGCCCCATGCCGCGCAGCTGGGAGCCGAAGGTCTGCATCACGCCGAAGATGAAATAAAACGGGAACGTGTACTTCATGCGCAGCACCGCATAAAAAAGCACCTGCGGGTCGCCGTTATACAGCGATATCAGCGGTTTGGCAAAGGTCAGCATCAGCGTGGACAGGACGCCTCCCGCCACGCTTACCAGCGCGATGGTGATCAGCGGCGAGCGCCGCACGCGCCTGTACCGGCACGCGCCCATGTTCTGGCTGGTAAAGGTCATGCATGCCTGGTTGATGCTCTGCATCAGCATGTACACAAACCCCATCAGGTTCACCGCAATCGCGCTGCCCGCCACCACCAGCGACCCGAACGAGTTAATCGCGGCCTGAATCAGCACGTTGCTGATGCCAAACGTCGCGCCCTCCAGCCCTGCGGGCATCCCGATGCGGAGGATGGCCTTGAGCACATTGCGCTTGATGGTAAGGTTTTTCAGGATGATGCGGATCGCGCCGTCCGTACGCGTGAGCACGCGCAGGATCAGGTATGCTGCCAATACGTTTGAAAACACCGTGCCCCATGCGACGCCCGCCACGCCCATATGAAATGCGATCACGAATACCAGGTTTAAAATAACGTTCAAAACCCCGGACACCGTCAGGATATACAGCGGGCGCTTCGTATCGCCCACCGCGCGCAGCACGGCGCTGCCGAACACGTTGACAAACGAGAACGGAATGCCGATAAAGAAAATCTGCATATAGAGCGTCGCCATATCCAGGATATCGTCCGGCACGCCCATCGCGATCAAAATCGGCTTGGTTAAAACAAACCCGACCACCGCCATGAAAAGGCCGGTCACCGCCGCAATCGCAATCGAGGTGTGCGCGGTTTCGCTCACGGCCTTCAGGTTGCCCTCGCCGTAGTATTTGGCCAGCGTGATGCTCGAGCCTACGGACAGCCCGATGAACAGCGTGATTAAAAGGTTGATCAGCGAGCCGGTGGAGCCGACCGCCGCCAGCGCTTCTTTTCCCGCGAACTGGCCGACCACGATGGTGTCCACCGTGTTGTATAAAAGCTGTAAAAGCCCCGTCAGCGTGACGGTAATGGAAAAGCGGACCAGGTGCCGCAGGATGGGCCCCTGCGACATGTCCACTTCATACTTGCTTCTTGGGCAACTCAAATCTTCAGCCATGTTTGCCTCCCTGAGCTTTGTATTATAGCACGAAATGAAAACTGTGCACATACGGGTTTTCCGATAGTTATCGTATTTTTCCGCGCCCTTGACATCCTCCCGCTCTTTTGCTATGCTGTACGCAATCCAAAACGGCTATTTCGAAGGAGGCGGATCTGATGTCTATGATGATGCGAATGCCCTGTCAGATGTTGAGTCGCCCCGATTTTGGTCGTGGTTGAGCGGCGTATGCCGTTTGTTTGATTTTTTCAACCCTTCCCCATCGGGGAAGGGTTTCATTTCGCCGTAAACACCCCATTTTCTTTGTCGGTTGCGCGCGTGCCGTGCATCACTTACACGGCGAGTAAGCTCAGCCCGCCGCGCGCTTACCTCCTCGAAACTGCGGCATTTATGACGAAATGAAAGCCCATGATTCTATAAGATAGCGTATGAAGATAAGGAGAGAAATATATGCCAGTGAAAATTCCGGACGCGCTGCCCGCCACCAAAACGCTCGCGGATGAAAACATCTTTGTGATGACCGAAAAGCGGTCCGCCACGCAGGATATACGGCCGCTTCGCATCGCCATACTAAACCTCATGCCCACCAAGGAAAAGACCGAGACCCAGCTTCTGCGCCTGATTTCCAATTCCCCCCTGCAGGTGGAAATCACGCTGCTGCGCACCGACAGCTACGAATCAAAAAACGTATCCGCCGATTATCTCAACGCCTTCTACCGCACCTTTGAGGATGTGAAAGACGAAGTCTTCGACGGCGTCATCATCACCGGCGCGCCCGTGGAAAGGCTCGATTTCAAGGACGTCCATTACTGGGACGAGCTCACCCGCATCATGCGCTGGGCGGACGAGCGCGCGTTTTCCACGCTGTTCATCTGCTGGGCGGCGCAGGCGGGGCTTTACTTCCACTACGGCATCGAAAAGCGGCCGCTTGCAAAGAAGCTCTTCGGTGTGTTCAAAACCCAAATCACCGACGTGCACGACAAGCTCTTCTGCGGGCTGGACGATACCTTTACCGTGCCCATGAGCCGCCATACGGAGCTGGACGAAGCGGCCATCCTGAAGTGCAGGGATTTGATCGTGCTCGCGGCAAGCGAAAAAACCGGCTCGGCGGTCGTCCGCAGCCGGGACGGGCGGCGGGTGTTCGCCACCGGGCATTCGGAGTACGACCGCGATTCGCTGGCGTCGGAATACTTCCGCGACATCGGCAAGGGCATGGAGATGGAGCTGCCCGAGAACTATTTCCCCGATAACGATCCTAAGAACCTGCCGCGTGTCAACTGGCACGCGCACGCGAGCCTTCTGTTTTCCAACTGGCTGAATTACTTTGTCTATCAGGAAACGCCCTACGACCTGCGTAAGGGGCTGCTGGAAAAGGAGAAGTAAGATGGAACGGATCGATGCCCTCTTTAAGGACAGCGTCACCGTCAGCTGCGACGTGTTTCC
>JBDRTL010000013.1:0-9905 GCA_043824045.1 Bacillota bacterium | reverse complement strand
AGTGCGAAGGAAATATCGTCGGCCAGGGCAACAGTGCTTACCGACAGCATCAACACAAGTGATATGAACGCCAAAAGAACCTTTTTCATGATAGAATCCTCCTTTTTATTGTGCAGATTAAGCACGCTTCTATACGTCTATCATAGCAGACCGCGCTATGAAAAACAAGAAAATACTTTATGAATATTCTGTTACATTCGTAGTGCGATCAAAGGCCGAAAGCTGCTTCGCACCTAATATTCCCGCAGAGAATCGATGACGTACTCAATCTCAGCGTCATTGAGCTCCGGGTAGACCGGCAGGCATACGGTCTGCCTGGAGAGCATCTCCGAAACCGGAAAATCGCCCTCGCGGCAGCCGAGGAAATCCAGCGCTTTTTGCAGGTGAAGCGGCCGCGGGTAAAACGGCGCGCATCCGATCGAATGAGTATAAAGATGCCGCATCAGCGTGTCCTTTTCTTCGCACCGCAGGGCATACTGGTGCCACACTGGCATCACGCCTTTGGCAACTTTCGGGGTGATCAGCTTTGTACAGTCTTTCAGCCCCTCGGAGTAACGCGCGGCGATCTGCGAACGAATGAGGTTAAAGCGGTCCAGATAAGGGAGTTTAACCGACAAAACGGTCGCCTGCAGCGCGTCCAGCCGGGAGTTATACCCGACGAGATAGTTGAAATATTTATAGGGGTTATACAATCCCGCCTGCTCTTGGGTTCCGGCCAGTTCGTCCGGCGTTCCGTCCAGATAATACCGGGCTTTCGCGCCGTTTTGGCCTGCGCCGTGCTGCAGGTAGGCGCGGCAGAAAGTCGCCAGCCGTTCGTCGTCGGTTGTAATCATGCCGCCGTCGCCGAACGCGCCCAGGTTTTTGGTGGGAAAGAAGGAGAAACAGTTGATGTCGCCGATGGAGCCGGTCTTTCTGCCTTTGTATTCCGAGCCGACCGACTGGCACGCGTCCTCGATCACCCGTAGGCCGTGCCTGTCCGCGATCTCCATGATCTCGTCCATTTGGGCGGGCTGGCCGAAGATATGCACGGGCAGGATCGCCCTGGTTTTTTTGGTTATCTTTCGCTTGATGTCCGCTGGATCGATATTGAAGGTATCAGGATTCACGTCTGCGAATACAGGCGTCGCGCCCAGGTGCAGTATGGGCTCCACAGTCGCGAAAAACGTAAACGGCGTGGTGATCACTTCATCCCCGGGGCCGATGCCAAGCGCGCGCATGGCGATCAGGAGCGCGTCGGTGCCGCTGTTCAAAGCGACGGCGTGCTTCACGCCGATATACGCGGCAAACGCGTCCTCAAAATCGCGCACGGCGCCGCCCATGATAAACATGCCGCCCGCCATGTGTTTTGCAACCGCCGGCTCGAGCTGATCCTTCAGCAGCTGGTATTGCCTTGTAAGGTCGAGGAGCTTTACTTCCATCGCTCAAAGCCCTTTCTGTACATTATCCGTCTCGTCCCGATCAAAATTAATGCGTTCTTTCTCGATCACAAGCGGCTTTTTCATCTGTCGCTCGTTGATCATGAGTATATACGCGCTGAGCATGCCGATGAAGATCAGCTGGATGGAGCCGAGCAGGAACATGCCGACCACCATCGGGGCGATGCCCATGGGAAAGTTATTCCAGTCGATCAGCTTGCGAACAAGGTAGTAAACGCCGATTAAAAGGCTGATCACGCCCATGCCAAGCCCCGTCATCACCGCGAATTTCGGCAGCACGTTGGAGACGCCGATAAACCGGATGATCGCGGTGTCGATCAAATAGCCGAACCCGGATTTTGAACGCCCGCTGCGGCGCGGCTGTTCCTGATAGGGGAGCTTCACCACCGGATCGGCATACCGGACGACCATGTTCTGCATGCTGATCAGCGGGTCTTCCGTATACTTGCACAGATCCAGAAACTTCCGGTCATACAGGGCGGTACCCGTAAAACCCGACAGCGTATCCTGATCCGACAGCCTCCTGGACATCCAGTAATAGAGTTTGCGAACGAAACGTATTTTATCGGACTTGCTGTGGTTCTTGATCGGCGCGACCACCATGGCGCCTTCCTCCCAGGCTTTGAGCATATCGGAGATGAGCGCAACCGGCACCTGAAAATCCGCGGGAATCAAAATCACGCCGTCGCCGTCCGCCTCGTACAGGGCGTGCAGCGCGGAGGTGTTGGGGAAGTTTTTCCCGTTTAAAATCACCTTGACGCGCCTGTCCTTTTTGGCGATGATGCGCAGGCGGTCCTGCGTGCCGTCGCCGGAGCAATTGTCGATGAACAGTATCTCGTACGTATACTGCCGATAGGTCTGCATCAGCTTGGTCACTTCCCCGCTGATCGGCTCCACGTTCAGTACCTCGTTGCGGCAGGGGATGACGATGCTCACTTTTTTCATCCGTGTATACCTCCGTGTTTGTCGGCCGCGTTGCTATTCCATCCCGATCAGGTCTTGCGCCTTCATATCGAATTTCAGTTTCCCGGGGTCGATGAGATCCCGATGGTTTTGATAATACCCGTACAGTTCCGCGATTGCCTGCGCCATCGGCGTGATACGCAGGTTTCTGATCTCCGCGCGCAGGCGGCTGTTGTCGCCCGTGTAGTCGAGGTTTCGCTGCGCGCTCTTCAAATGGATTTCCAGGTTCTTTCCGCTGATCTCGTTGACCATCGCCGCCAATTTCGTCAGCGCGTACGGAATGCCGTGGCAGACGTTGTAATCGTGATGTACGGGCTTGTTTTCCAAAAACCAGGCGACGATCGCGGGCAGGTCCTCAATATACAGGAAATCGAACATGCACTCCGAGCGGACGGACAGGGGAAGGTTGAACACCGCCTTGCAGCAGAGGTTGGAGATAAACTTGATCTGCCAAAGTTCGTACTTGCCGAAAATGCCGAACAACCGGAGATTGTAAATATTATCCGTGGTCTGCGCAATGCGGTTCATCGTGTATTTTGCCAGTCCGTATTCACTGACGGGCAGCACGGACGGAATATCCGTTTCCTTCGCCATGCGGATGTGATCGCGCTTGTCAAACTCCGCGCCGGAGCCAAAATAAAGGATCTTTTCCACACGGCTGGACAGGCGGTGCAGGTTCCAGAACATCAGCATGTCGTTATAATACTCTTTTTCCGGGCCGTTGAATTCAGGCACGTGCACGGCGGCGTGCACGATCGCCTCAATGCGGTTTTTATCCACATAGCGGGCAACCTGCTCCGTGTCCAAAAGCTCGAGCTCCGCGTGCGTCGGCGTAAACAGCTCGTACTGCCGCGCCAGCGCTTCTTTCAGGTTCCGGCCGATGAACCCGCGGCGGCTCGCACCGGTAATCAGCACGCGTTTCATGCTTCATTACCTTCCCAATCCGGCATATTGTCAATCTGTTCCTGTTCGGGTAGGAAGGGATAGAGGTTTTCCAGAAGCGAGGATGAGAAGGTGCCGTCCTTGTTGGCGACGGTCATAGACTTTGGAATCTCGTCAAACTGCAGGCTGCCGATGATCTCGCACAAGCAGGGGCGGTCGTCCCGCATGATCTCGGAAAGCACGGCTGCAATCTGATCGTCGTTTTCGATACGGAAGTAGGGGAGGCCGTACGCAGCGGCCACCGCCTCCGGCGGCGCGAAACCCAAACCGCTCTGCGGATCGCAGCCCGCGTAATTGCCGTTGAAGTTGTTGCGCTGCATGGTGTAGACGGACGCGTATCCGTGATTGGAGAACACGAAAAGCTTTAGGGGCAGGCAGTATTGGTTGATCAGCGCAAGTTCCTGAATGTTGGATTGCAGGCTGCCGTCTCCCTCCAGCACCAGCGTGCGGCGCTTGCCACTTGCAAAACAGCAGGCAATCGCGCTGGGAACGCACCAGCCCATGCTGCCAAGGCCCATGGAGGTGACGAAACTCTGGCCTTTTTTCAGATCATACGCCATATGGGAGATGCCGCAGGTGCGCCCGGACGACGAGCCGACGAACACGTCCGAAACCCTGGAAAGGCCGGACAGCGCCTTGGCGAAGCGGTATCCGTCCGTCTTGCCCTCGTTGTCAAAAGGCTGGGCTTCCTTGTCCAGCGGGTACTTCGCCTTGATCTTTGCGCAGTACTTCAGCCACGCGGCGCGGTCTCTGGATTGATAAAGATGGCTCTGCGCATCCATCGCGGGAATGAATGCATGCAGATTCGCGGTAAACGTCAGCGCGAACGGGATATGCAGCTTGTCGATCTCCGCCCGCTCGATATCCACCATCACCTTTTTCGCTTGATATGCAAAGTGGGGCTCGTCGAACGCGGTGATCGCGGGGTTGAGCCGTGTGCCCAGAATCAGCACGAAATCCGCGTTTTGCAGCACGTAGTTGGCGTAGCGCGGCGCGGGAATACCGGGGCAGCCCATATACATCGGTTCCTCGTCCCCGAACACGCCCTTGGCGCGCCACGTTGCCAGCACGGGGATTTGGAACTCCGCCGAAAGCCTGCGGATGGCGTCCTGCTCGCTCGCGGCGACGACGCCGTGGCCGATCAGAATCACGGGGCGTTTTGAGTCGTTGAGGAGTTGATACAACGCCTTGATATCGTTGTGGGATACGGCGGTTTCCTCCGCAAGTCTTTCGGCGTCAGGATCGAAGCCCCGCAACGATTGTACGTCCACACGCGCGCCCTGCACGTCCAGCGGCACGTCGATCCACACAGGGCCGCGGCGGCCGTTGGTGGCCAGATACAAGGCCTTTTCAAAGTGATACCGGATTTCGCTTGCTTTCAGCACCGTGACGGCATATTTCGTGATGGGCTTCACCATCGGAATAATCGCGACTTCCTGCGCGCCGTATATACGCAGCCCCTTCAGCTGGCCCATCTGCTCGGTTTTGCACTGGCCGGAGATAAAAAGGGTCGGCGTGGAATCAAGCCACGCTCCGGCGCAGCCGGTGACCGCGTTGGTAGCGCCGGGGCCGGTGGTGAGCAGGCAGGCGCCCAGATGATTGGTAAACTGCCCGTAGCTTTCGGCGCAGATTCCGCTTGCCTGCTCGTTCAGGTTAAACACCAGCTGAAGCCCATTCTGGCTTGCGACGCTGTCCAGCATGTGCATCATGCCGCCGCCCGGAATTAAAAACAGGTGTCGGATGCCATGATCGACCAGAAACTGTGAAATATAGTCCGATACTTTCGTCATGCGTTCAATGTTCCTTTCCGGCAGGCGTGCAGAATGAGAATAAGCATAGGGATAAGTTGCAGGAATACCGCAGCGGTGAACGTATACAGCGCTCCGATGGACCCGTAGGCGGCTGTCAGCGGGAAGGCCAGCGCCGTTAAAAGCGCCGCGCCCAGCAGCATGCAAAGAAGCATGCGCACGCGCTTGCGAAATGCAATCAGCACGATGGATAAAAAGATCGCCGCCGTCAGGACTCCGCTGGAGAGTATCGTCATCGGCAAAAGAACCATATGCGGCAGGATTTCGCTTCCGAACACCAGGCTGAACGCCCAGTCGCCCAGCCACTGCCCGAGCGGCAGGAGCGCGGCGGTGGTTAAAAGAACGGCCGTAAGGATAAACAGGATTTGCTTTCGAAGCGCGGTATATTGCCTGTTCACATACCGCCCGGAGAGCGTCGGCATGATCACAAACCAAACGGAGCTCGCGAGCGTCGTCATGATAACGGTTACCATGGTGACCGCGGAGAAAAACCCGAGCGCTTCCCTGCCGTAGAGCGACTCCACCGCGTACCGCATGAAAAAAAGCATGTAGGGGAGCACCAGCGTGCTTAGCATCAGCGGAAAGCTTTCGCGCAGGATCGTGACGATGCCTTGCATTGAAAATCCCGTAATACCCGCGCTTTTCAGCTTTGGGAGATCATAGCATAGGATCGTCACAAGGAAAAGCAGGACCATCAAAAGAATCGCAGCCAGAAGGCCGTAGCCAAGCCAGAGCACGGCCGCGAACCCGGCGAGCGGCAGGATGCTTTTCAGTGTAAACGAGAGCAGGATTCTGCCGTATCTGCCCTGCAGCTGGAAGTAGGTGAACAGATAGTGCATCGCAGTCTCGCAGTACTTAAACAGCATGTAGGCAAGGCAGCAGAGAAGGGTGTACCCATTAAACCCGCAAAACGGCAGAATGGCCAAAAACAATGCCAGCGCAACCGCGCTCGTGCCGGCGTACGCGGCCGTGTACTGCGCGGGCTGAAACCGCCTGGTGACGTCGCTGAGCTGGTAGTTGCGGAGGTTGTACAGAGAGATAAAACCGAAGATATTGGCATAGGAAATCACGAGCGAAAACGTGCCGGAAACGTCGTACCCAGCCAAGCGAACCACAAACACAGTCGTCAGCCACTGACAGCAGTAATACAGGACCGTTCCTGTGGTGTTGCGCATCGTGTTCGGCAGCGTATGTGACGTCATCGCTTCAAAACCCTTTCCCGTCATGCAAAAGCCTTTCAGAAATCCGGCTTTGCGCATCCGAAGAAATCCTTCCTATCATACCAAATCGGACTAAGGATGTCTATCCCGCAACCAGTATTCCCAGATGCTCCAGCAGGATCTTTATGCCGATCAGGAGCAGCACGCATCCGCCGAAGTACTCCGCCTTGCTTTTAAACCGTGTGCCGAACACCTGCCCGATGATGACCCCGGCGAAGGAGATTGCGAATGTGATACAGCCGATCATCACGGCGGCGTTTACAATAGAAAGATCTAGAAACGCAAAGGTGATGCCGGCGGCCAGCGCGTCGATGCTGGTGGCGACCGCAAGCAAAAACAGTTCCCATAAATTCACGGCCAAATCGCACGGCTCTTCTTCCCTGCTTTTTTCGCGGTATGCACTCCAAATCATCCTCAGACCGATCAGCGACAGCAGGATAAAGGCGATCCAATGGTCAAGAAAGCTGATCTGTGCGTAAAACTGCCGTCCCAATAGCCAGCCCAATACAGGCATAAGCGCTTGAAAGCCCCCGAAGAAGAGGGCAATCACGGCGGCGTATCCGTATTGTATTTTCCGCATACACAAGCCCTTGCCCATGGCCACGGCAAAAGCGTCCATCGAAAGACCGACGGCAATGAGCAAAAGCTCCGGCAAAGGGAAAACACTCCTTACATCGATGAAATGGTCTGGTCCACCTGCTGGCGGATCATGCGGATTTCCGTCAGCTTTTCGCTTACGGCGCGGTCCAGCTGCTTTAACACGTCATCTATATGCTGGAATACGTCCTTATACAGCGCGTCCACCTCATCCTGCGTGGACTGCTTGAGATCCTCCGACTCCAGCCGCGCCCGTGCGACGATCTCCTGCTCGCTTACCATCTGCCTAGAGCGCACCTCCGCGTCGTCGATCATCCGGTCGGCGCTGTTCTTCGCCTCCGCCATCATCTGGCGCGCTTGATCCTGCGCGCGCTTGACCATATCCTGCGCCTTGACGGTTGCGGTGTTCATGGTATTCTGCGCCTGCAGGTTTGCCTCGTTCACCAAGCTGGACGCGCGGGTATTGGCTTCGTTTTTCGTCTGCTCCGCCATCTCTTTCGCTTCGGTGATGATGGCGTTCTGGTTTTCGATTACCCCCTGCGCGGCGGTCATATCCACCGGAAGGTTGTTGCGGATACTCTGCACCAGCGTGTAGCAACGCTCCCGGTCAATCATCACGGTATTACGCAGCGGCACCCGCTTTCCCGTCGAAATGAGATTGTCCAGTTCATCCAGGAATATCATGGTCTGTGATTTTGTCATGGAACTCTGCCTCCTGAAAACCTTACTTTACGGGAAGTGCTTTAGAATCTCCGGCAGGATGCACGCGGGCACGAAGGGTGTGATATCGCCGCCGTACGAAGCGATTTGCTTTACGGCGCTGGAGCTGATGTAGGCATAATCCGGCGAGGACATCAAAAACAGGGTTTCCACAGTTTCCGACATCTGGCGGTTGAGCTGCGCCATTTGGAATTCCGCTTCAAAATCGGTCACGGCGCGCAGGCCGCGCACGATGATTATCGCGCCTGATTTGCGCATATAGTTTACCAACAAGCCGCCGAAACTGTCGATTTGCACGTTGGACAGATGCGCACACGATTGATTAAGCATGGACAGGCGTTCGGCGACGGTAAACGTATTGGTTTTGTCGGGATTATCAAGCACAGCCACCCGCACTTTGGGGAACAGCCTGGCGGCGCGCTCAATGAGATCCAGATGCCCGAGTGTGACGGGATCGAAACTGCCGGGGTAAACGCACAGTCTAGTGTCCATCGGTGCTCCCTCCCGCGTTGAAGTAGTACAGGTGAATCGCGGTATCGCCGTAGGTTCGTTCGTCTCTCAAACGAAAGCTTTTCGATACATCAGGCGTCACATTCTTTGCGTGCTCAATCACGATGAGCGCGTCCCGCTTAAGAAGCCCGCGGCTTTCCAATGCGTCCGTCATCTGCCGGTATTGCGGCAGTTGATACGGCGGATCAAGGAAGACAAGATCAAACGAAATATCGGAAAGCCTTTCCAACACGGTTTGCCAGTCGCCCTGCACGATCAGCGTTTGCTCCGTAAACCGCAGGGTTTCCGCGTTGCGCCGGATGCACTCGACCGCCTGACGGGATTTGTCCGCAAGCACCGCCCGCTTCGCGCCACGGCTTAAAGCTTCCAGCGCCAGCGCGCCGCTGCCGGAGAACAGGTCCAGCACAACGGCGTCCGGCACGTCGCGCTGAATGATGTTAAACAGCGATTCGCGCACATAATCCTGCGTGGGGCGCGTATGCTGCCCTTTGGGTGCGAGGATCGAGCGGCCCCGGGCTTCGCCCGCAATGATACGCATGGCGGCGTCAGATCAGCTGTTCGGGTTTGCGGCCGGTAGCGCGGGCGTTGCGGGCCTTGCGCTCCTTTCGCTTCTTGTTGTGAATGCCGATCTTGATTCCGGTGTTGATCTTGATACGCAGCTTGGGGCCCTGCATATACCCCAAACCGTATGCGAGCGGCGCGAGGGCGACCCACAGGGGCGTGAGCCGTTCCGCCCACAGCACGCCGCCGGCGCCCAGATGGAGGGCGACATTGATAAACGGCATGGTCACCGCGCGCGCGGCAATACGGAGGATGGACATGAACATCGAGGCATCATTCACACTGTAATAGGCAAGCGCTTCGCCGACGTGCGTCTGCTGCGCGGGCGCGTCCAGCCAGGAAGGGAGCAACCCAAGCGAATACGTGATCGGTTGCGCCAGCACCGCGAATACGAGCGTCAGCAGCAGGAAGGGAATCAACGCGATCATAATCTCATAAAACCCTTTGGCAGGATGGAAGCAATGGTCGCGGTCCACCGGCACAACGGCTTTCCCATCCTGCTCATGCTCGTACATGATTTCCGCAAACGCGGTATCGGACTCGCCGTTGTTCGCGCCCTGAAAATACATATACAGCGCGGCGAACCCGATGAGGATGGACGCCGTCAGCACGCGCAGCACGAGCGAATCAAAGCTCAGCATCAGCCCCAGCAGCAGATAGAGGAACGAAATGAACAGGATGCTGAAAATTAGCTTGAAACCTTTGCGCGTCGCTTCCCTGCCGTGCCAGGAACCGCGCAGATACGGCTTGATGACGGGTTTGGTTGGTTTTGTCGCCATGATGATTGTCTCCTTTGCGTTAGGAATCCGACGCCGGCAGATAGGTGCGCGGTACGCGTGCGGTAATGCCCAGCAGAACTTCGTAGCTGATCGTATCGGCCCATCTGGCCAGCTCGTCCGCGCCGATAAAGCCCCCGCCCTGCCGCCCGATGAGAACGGCGACGTCGCCAGTTTTCGCGTCCGCGATGTGCGATACGTCCACCATGATCTGGTCCATGCAAACCCTGCCGACGATGCGCGCGCGTTTCCCCGAGACCAGCACCTGGCCGCGGTTGCCGGCCAAGCGGTGATAGCCGTCCCCATACCCGCAGGCGATGGTCGCGATTCGCATCGGTTTGACGGAGGTAAAGGTGCAGCCATATCCGATGC
>JBDRTL010000012.1:0-2945 GCA_043824045.1 Bacillota bacterium | reverse complement strand
CGCCGAAGGAGCGGTAGGCGGCCTCCAGCCTTCTCACGCCTTCCAGCGCGATTTCGGTTTCGCCGCCGAATACCTGCGCAACGCCGAACACATCCACAGCGAACTGCGCGATCTTCCTGGGGTTTTGCCTGAGCGCGACTTTCATCCACGCGGGGAAGAGCACGGCAAGCGCCGCGCCGTGGGCGAGGCCGTACAGCGCCGAAATCTCGTGGCTTAACCGGTGCGTGCACCAGTCGCCGATGCGCCCCGTATCCAGCAAAGAGTTGTGCGCGAGCGCGCCCGCCCACATGATCTCGGCGCGCGCGTGATAATCGCCGGGCGTTTGCAGCGCAACCGGGGCGTTGTGGAGCACGGTTTTGATGCCCGCGGCGATCATCCGGTCGGTCAGCTCCACGTGCTCCACGGCGGTAAAGTACCGCTCCATCATGTGCGCCATGATGTCCACGGCGCCGCACGCGGTTTGGTACGGCGGCAGGGTGTAGGTCCACTCGGGGTTTAAAAGCGAAAACGTCGGCACGTTGGTCACGGAGTTGAAACCGCGCTTGAACATGCCGTTTTCGTTGGTGATTACGGAGGAATAGCTCATCTCGCTGCCCGCGGCGGCGTGGGTGAGCAGCACACCCAGCGGCAGGGACGCCTCCGGCACCTTTTTGTGGGCATAGAAATCCCACACGTCGCCGGAATATTTCACGCCGTTTACGATCCCCTTGGCGGTATCGATCACGCTGCCGCCGCCGACGGCCAGCACCAGATCCACCTTCTCCCCGCGGCAGAGCGCGATGCCCTCGTACACGCGGGAGAGCACGGGGTTTGGCACGATACCGGAAAGCTCGAACACCGTAAACCCGCTCAGAATGCTTTTGACCTCGTCATACAGCCCCATGCGTTTGATGGAACTGCCGCCATAGACCATCAGCACCCGCGTACCGAAACGCGCCGCCTCATTTCGCAAATGAGACAGCGCGGATTTGCCGAATATGATCTTTGCCGGGTTTTGGAATGTAAAATCGATCATGGCTTGCCCTCCTCAGGCTTTGGTTACGCTTGCGATCATGCGGTCGTTGCTCTCCACGCGGATGCGGTCGCCCGCCTGAAAGCCGGCCATGGATTTGAACGCGTCCAGATAAAACAGCCGGTCGTCCTCGGGGTCGTTCTTCCCGCCGACGTTTATCAGCACGCTGTAGCAGTCGATGCCGTCGCGGTCCTGCGCGACGTCGGACACCTCCTTGAGGATTCCCACGGTTTCGCGCTTGCGGCCGTCGAGCATGTAGTTCAGATGCTTTTTGTACTTGAGTACCGGGCGCAGATATACGCCGTAGAAAAAGATGCAGTACGCGCCGCCGAGAATGGTGATCAGCCCCGTGACGATCCAGCCGCCCTCGTCATGCTGCAGCCGGTACCAGACGTACGAGCCGATGGCAATCAGCACAATGAGTATCGTCGGAATCCAAACGATCAGGCTGCGCTTTTTGCGCAGAGCCAGCGCTTCATCCCTGTCCGATTGTGAATACAGCATAGGTTACTCCTTTGTATCGGGGGTTTTCCTACCCGTCCGCTGGATCAGCTTGATGGCGACGAAGAACAGCGTCAGCACCAAAAACACGCCGATCAGACCCAGCATCGTGGTGAACAACCCCTTATTGAAAATCGACATGGCCGCAAGCTTCGACTCCGAAGCGGAGGCGGCGGAAGCGGCGAAAATCCAGGTATGCAGCATACGATCCCTCTTTCTACCAGCCTATTAGCAGGCCGACGAGCGTAATCACCAGGCCGCCCGCGACGATGGAGCCGAGCTGGCCCGATACGTTGGCGCTGGTGGCCTGCATGAGCACGAAGTTGTGCGGGTCGTCCTTCTTGGCCATCTTTTGAATCACGCGCGCGCTCATCGGGAAGGCGGAGATGCCCGCCGCGCCGATCATGGGGTTCAGCTTGTTTTTGCGGAACAGGTTTAAAAACTTGGCAAACAGCACGCCGCCCGCGGTATCGAAGATGAAGGCGAACAGGCCGAACGTCAGGATAAACAGCGTATCCCAGCGCAGGAAGTTTTTCGCCAGCATCGTGGAGCCGATGGTCAGCCCCAGCAGGATGGTGACGATATTCGCCAATTCGTTTTGCGCGCTTTTGGACAGGCGCTCCAGCACCTTGCACTCGCGAAGGAGGTTGCCAAACATCAGGCTGCCGATCAGCGGCACGCTCATGGGCACGATGATGCCCGAAAGGATCGTGACGATGATCGGGAACAGAATCAGCGCCAGGCGGGAGGCGGGATGCTCGG
The DNA here is from genome assembly GCA_043824045.1 of Bacillota bacterium. Taxonomy (GTDB): domain Bacteria; phylum Bacillota; class Clostridia; order Christensenellales; family Aristaeellaceae; genus CAXXOK01. The sequence continues at coordinate 670 of JBDRTL010000012.1, read as the reverse complement.
CGTAGGTCATGCGGATGGTGCGCTCTTTTTTGGTGGTCAGCGCGCGGATGATCGGCGGCTGGATCACGGGCACGAGCGCCATATAGCTGTACGCGGCAACCGAGATCGGCGCCAGGTATTCCTTTAGGTTAAAGTGGTTGGCGACGTACAGGGTCGTCGGACCATCCGCCGCGCCGATGATGCCGATCGCCGACGCGAGCCTGAGCACCAGGCTGTCCCTGTCAGGTCCGGCTGCCATCGCGGCGACGTTTGGAAACGCGACGGGTATGAAAAGCATCGAAATCAGGAACGTGGCGAAGATGCCGAACTGCGCCGCCGCGCCAAAGAAGATCATCGACGGGTCTTTCAATAGCGGCGAGAAATCGATCATCGCGCCCACGGCGATGAAGATGAGGATGGGGAACAGCTCGTTTTGAATCCCCGCGTTGAACAGCACCGTCAAAAACCCGTCGCTGCCCAAAACACTTGCCGTGGGGTCGCCCGTCACGGCGTCGATAATCGGCGGGAGGTTTGCCAAAATCGCGCCGAACGCGATGGGTAAAAGCAGCGCAGGTTCATAGTCCTTTTTGATGGCGAGATAGATGAGTATCCCCGCGATCACGAACATGGCCAAAGTCTTCAGACCGTCAACCGTTCCCATGTAAAGAACACCGGAAAACAATTCTTTGAG
>JBDRTL010000011.1:0-3746 GCA_043824045.1 Bacillota bacterium | reverse complement strand
GGCCTGGTATCGGCCTGCGCCTCCTCCGCGGTGCCCGTGCCTGTTTCGCACCGACCCTGCCCGCCGCTTCGCTTTTCCCGGACGCCGCGTGAAACGCTATTCATTGTGCATGCGATGTGGTATAATGCATAAACTGGATACCGTCGATAGATACAGCCTTCTGTTTAAGCACCGTTTCACCGCATGATAAACATCATACATCTCCGGCGCAAAGATCATGAAGATTTGTTTGGGCATATCCGTATTGACGACGAAAAACACGATGGCTTTGATTGGATGCGAAATCTGCGCCTGACGGAAGGGAGCGCTGGCGAATGGATTGGGCTGTTTTCTTGCCGCTGATTGAAAATGCTTCCCTGCTGCTGGTTTTATCGGTGATTTATGAAACGGTAAACTATTTCCCGCTTCGGTTTCGCCGCATCCAGCCGCTCTTCAACGGTGCGCTGATCGCCCTGATCTGTGTGATCATCATGTCCATGCCCTATACGCTGCAGCCCGGCCTGGTATTCGATACCCGGTCTATTTTAATCAGCGTGGCAGCGCTGATCTTTGGCCCGATACCGACCGCAATCACCGTTGCGGCCGCTTTGACATACAGGCTGATTGCCGGCGGCATCGGCACGCTGCCCGGGGTTTCCGTCATCCTGTCCTGCGCCTTGATCGGGCTGGGCTGGCGTCGCTGGCTGTATCCGAAATCCAAAAAAATGCGCTGGCTGAACGTATACTTGATGAGCATCATCGTGCATGTGGTGATGCTTGCCTGTCAGCTTTTGTTTCTTCCCTATCCTGACAATATTAACACCATTCGGGCGATTGCCGCGCCTGTCCTCCTCGTTTATCCTGTGACCGCCACGTTGTTAAGCCTGCTGCTGATGCGCCAGCAGGGGACCCGGCAGCTTGGAGAACAGCTCAGGCAGTCGGAAGAGCGGTTCCGCGCGCTGTTTCAGCAGGCGCCGCTGGGGTATCAATCGCTGGACGTTGACGGCAATATCCTCAACGTAAACCAGCAGTGGCTTGACACGCTCGGGTACGCACGTGAGGAGGTAATCGGCAAATGGTTCGGCGATTTTCTTTCGCCGGCATACAAGGATGTATTCCGCGAAAGATTTCCGCTGTTTAAAGCAAGAGGCCAGATTCACAGCGAACTGGAATTGATGCATAAAAACGGGCGGCTGCTTTCGATTGCGTTCGAAGGGAAAATCTCGTACGGCCTGACCGGTGAGTTCAAGCAGACTCACTGTATTTTACAGGATGTAACGTCGCAGAAGATCGCCCAGGAAAGCCTGCGTATTAATGAAGAAAAATACAGGCGCCTGTTTGAAACGATGGCGCAGGGTGTTGTGTATCAGGCGGCGAACGGTGAAATCATTTCGGCAAATCCGGCTGCGGAACGCGTCCTCGGTATGTCATTTGATCAGATGCAGGGGAAAACATCCATGGATTCCCGATGGAAAACAATCCGGGAGGACGGATCGGCGGTAGCGGGAGATGATCATCCGGCCATGATCGCGCTGCGTACAGGCAAACCGTTCGGCCCGTTCATCATGGGTATATTTCAACCTGAGATCGATGAGTATGTCTGGCTTTCCATCACCGCGACGCCCTTGTTCTACCCGGGAGAAACCGTACCGTATCAAGTGTATACCTTGTTTCAGGACATCACGGCTGAGCGGAAAGCCCAGCAGAATTACCGGCTGCTTTTCCATGAAATGCTGGACGGGTTTGCCGTGCATGAAATCATCTGCGATGCTCAGGGAAAGCCTTCGGATTATCGCTTTCTGGCGGTCAACCCGGCTTTCGAAACCATGACCGGGCTGAAAGCGGCTGATATTGTCGGCAAGACGGTGCTGGAGGTTTTGCCGCAAACCGAACCTTACTGGATCGAAATCTACGGAAAGGTTGCCCTGACCGGCGAACCCGTACGGTTTGAGAATTTTACCAAAACGGCGGGTAAGTACTTTTCAGTCAGCGCGTATCAGCCCAGGCCGACGCAATTTGCCTGCACCTTTACCGACATCACAAAACGTGTTTTGGCCGAAAAAGAAGCAAAGGAAAACCTGCTTCGGCTGCAGGGCCTGCTGGACAACAGCCCCAGCCCGATTATGATCATCGACGGAACCGGACAATGCGTCAGCGCGTCGAGCTATTTGTCCGCCATGATGTCCGTATCCAAAGAGGAGATGCAAGGCAAAGCCATATCGCAGTTTTTGCCGGACCGGATCGCCAAGAAGCTGATGCGGGCCATCTCCAATGCGCAAAAAGATCACCGGATTCTAAAGGACGTCGACGTGTTTGATCTGCCGGGAGAAAAACGCTTATTCGAAAGCCGGTTCTTCCCGATTTCCGGCGCGGATCAGCAGAAAAATCTGTTCGGCTACATCGGTATCGACGTTACGGAGCGCATGCTTGCCGAGCAGGCTTTGCAGAAAAGCGAAAAACGATACAGCAGCTATATCAAAAGCGCGCCGGACGGCATTGCCGTTATCAACGAAGCGGGGCAGCTGATTGAGGTGAACGACGCCGCAGGCGCAATAACGGGATATTCCAAGGAAGAACTTCTAAAGAGGAGCATCCTGGATCTGATTGACGATGAATCCCTGGAGTCGGGGGCGCAGATGCTCAGGGATCTGGTCGCGCTGGAAGCCGTGAACGGGGAATTGCGGTATAAGCATAAGGACGGAACCAGGCGTTGGGCATATATGAACGCCGTGAAGCTGCCGGCCAATCGCTTTCTCTGTTTCATGAGCGATATTACGGAGCAAAAACTGGCGGCGGAACAGCTGATCTACGTAAGCAATCACGACCATATGACGGGCGTGTGGAACCGGAAATTCTTTGATACGGAGGCGAAACGGCTGGACGTGCCGGGGCAAATGCCGCTGTCCCTCATCATCGGGGATATCAACGGCCTGAAGCTCATCAACGATTCCTTCGGGCGCGCGGAAGGCGACCGGATTATCATCGAGACGGCGCGGTTTATCAGCGGATTTTGCCGGCCGGGGGATGTGCTGGCACGGACCGGCGGCGATGAGTTCTCCATCCTTCTCCCCAAAACAGACAATAAAACCGCCGCAATCCTTCTGGCCTGTATTCAATTTGGCTGTGCGGAGTATAATAAAAAAATCGCCGATGATTCGCTGCATATCAACCTGGCGCTTGGCGCCGCCACCAAGGAGACAATGGACGAAGATTTCATAGAGGAAATGAAACGGGCGGAGGACAACGTCAACCAGCGAAAACTTTTGGAGAAGAAGAGCTCGCACAGTTCCATTATCGCAACCATCAAGGCAACCATGAAGGAAAAAAGCCACGAAACGGAAGCGCATGAGGAAAGAATGACGCGGCTGGCCCGGGAAGTCGGCGTGAAGATGAATCTGTCGCAGATCGACCTGGACTATATGGAGCTGCTTGCGGAGCTGCACGATATCGGCAAGGTCGGCATCAGCGAGCATATCCTCAGCAAGCCGGGCAGGCTGACGGACGAGGAATGGGTGGAGATGAAAAAACACCCCGAGATCGGCGAGCGGATTGCGATGTCCACCTCCAGCCTTGCGCCGATCGCCAACTATATTCTGTGCCACCATGAGCGTTGGGACGGCACAGGGTATCCGCAAAACCTGGCTGGATATGAAATTCCGCTTTTGTCCAGGATTTTAGCCATTGTGGACGCGTACGACGCCATGACGCAGGACCGCGTGTACCAAAAAGCGATGTCGCACGAAGAGGCGCTTGAGGAGATTATGCGC
>JBDRTL010000010.1:0-3785 GCA_043824045.1 Bacillota bacterium | reverse complement strand
TTGCCGGGCAGGTTCACCGCAAACTCCACACGCTCGCTAGCGCCGGGCCGCACCTGCACGTTCGTTGCGTACTGCGTGGATGTGAGCACCTCGCTTAAAAGGTTCCCAAGCTGGATCTCGCCCCACACGCCGCGCCGTTTCACATTGCCGAGCACGCGTTTCAAGTCCCCCACGCCCTCGGCAAGGGTATGCATTTCCCCCAGCGATTTATACACTTGCTCAAGCCTCTCGCTGACCTGGGAAAAGCTTTGCGCAAGGCGTGTGTTGAGCGTATCCTGCAGCTTCTCATCCACGGTTTTGCGCATTTCTTCGAGCTTCTTCTCGTTTTCGGTGCGCATCCCCGTGATGGATTTTTCTATCGTCTCCCGCATTTTCTCGATGCGGGTTTCGTTTTTGGCAAGCTCCTGTTCCAGCGTCTTGTCAATGGCAAGCATGCGCAGTTCGTATTTGCCCAGGCTTTCCTGGGTAATGCTGTACATGCGCGCCTGCCGCGAGTCCAGCGCCTCGAATTGGTTCACCTGCTGGGCTGCGCTGCGGTTGAGGACGCCTGAAAGCCCCTCGTTGATCGTCTGCATCGTGCGCAGCAGTTCCTCCCGCTGGCGCAGGCTGTCCTCGTTGAGCGTGTTTTGCAGCGAACGGAAGGCGTTTTCCAACGGATAGCCTTCCCGCTTTTTCAGCAGCACGATCAGCGCCGCCGCCGCGAGGACGATCAGCAGCGCGAGCATTCCAAACGTCAGCCATTGCCACGGTTCCCACTGGAGCATTGTGCGCCCTCCCGTCAGATCTCCCGCCGGCCTTCCATGGCCTTGGCGAGGGTAATCTCGTCGGTGTATTCCAAATCGCTTCCCACCGGCACGCCGTGGGCGATCCGCGTCACCAGCACGCCCATGGGCTTGATCAGCCTTGCCAGATAGCTGGCCGTCGCCTCGCCCTCGATATCGGGATTGGTGGCGAGGATAATTTCCTTGATTCCGCCGTCCGAAAGTCGCTTGAGCAGTTCCCTGATATGGATATCGTCGGGCCCGACGCCCTCCATCGGCGACAGCGTGCCGTGCAGCACGTGATAGCTGCCCTCGAAATCACGCATGCGTTCGATCGCCGCCACGTCGCGCGGGTCGCGCACAACGCAGATCTGCCCGTTTTTCCGGTCCGGATCGCTGCAGACCTCGCACAGATCGGCGACGGCATAGTTACCGCACACCGTGCAGTACCGGATTTCCTTGCGGCCCTGGTAAATCGCCGATGCCAGCTCGCGCACATCCTCCAGTTCCATGGAGATGATGTGGTACGCAAGCCGCTGCGCGCTCTTCTGGCCGATGCTTGGGAGTTTGGATAGCTGCGACACCATCCGCGAGATGGGTTCAAGCTGTTTAGACATAAATCAGAACATGCCTCCCATGCCCGGCGACAGCTTGCCGAGCTCCTTTTCGCGCGCTTCCTTCCCCAGGCGGATCGCCTCGTTGACAGCCGCCAGAATCATATCCTGCAGCATCTCCACGTCGTCCGGATCCACGCACTCGGGATGGATGACAATCGCCTTGAGCTCGCCCTTGCCCGACGCCGTCACGCTGATCATCCCGCCGCCGGCCTGCGCAGTATACTCGCGCTCGTCCAGCTCCTGCTGGGTTTTTGTCATCTGCTCCTGTAGCTTTTGAGCCTGCCGCATCAGCTGCTGCATATTTCCGCCGCCGCCGCCAAATCCGCCGAATTGATTCTTCGCCATGGTTTTCCTCCTATGACTTACGGGTTCCGATAATTTTCAGATCGCCCGATACCCCGGTGGCGCGCACCACGGGCGCGTCCGCGTTTTCCGTCAGCTTCACGCCTTCGACGGTCTTGTGCCCGCTCACCGACCGCATGGACACATGCAGCACATCGGCGTCGGTCAATACCGACATATCGCCGGAAACCGTGCGAAGATCCATCTGCTCAAATCCCGCCTGGAGTTTCAAGCGGATATCGCCGCTGATGCTTGTGAAGCGGTAGGTTTGCGCCGATACGTTATCCAGCGCGATGTCGCCGCTGACGGAACGGCCTGTGAGCCGCTGCGACATCAGCTGGTCGCCGTGGATAGCACCCGCGGTCGTCCGAAGCGAAACCTCCCCCGCGGTGATCTTCGCCGCCTTTAAATCGCCCGTGACCGTTTCCAGCACGATGCGCGCGCCGCCGAGGCCGCGCGCGACCAGCAGGCCGCTGATGGTGGTCGCGTGGATGGTTTGGTCCCAGTCCCTTGGCACGCGCACGCAAAGCTGCATCCAATGCCCGTGCGTGATATCCAGCGAGATGCCGTACTGCGGCTGTTCTATGAAAAGTTCGCCGTCTTTGCCTTCGATGCGCAGGTCGTTTACGGTATGCGCGTCGCCCGAAGCGATGACCTGAATCTGGTCGACGTCGTCGGCATAGATTTCCAGTTGCGGCCATGCCAGATGAATGGTTATATCGCTTACATCCGCAACCGGGAAGTTCACATTTCGTTCCATGATTTTGATTACCGCCTTATTCCGGCCGCGTATCAGCGCGCGCGGCCTGATTCTTCCCTATGAATTATACAGGATTCTGAGGAAAAATCAATGCGGCTGAATCGTTGTATACATAGTGGCTTCGGTTTTCAAAGCGACGGATTTGTGTTATATTGGTCGCAGACAAACATTGGTTCGTATGGAGGGCTATGGATATGAAAAAGTTGTTGTCTGGCCTGTTGATCTTCTGTTCTATACTGGGTCTTTTCACCGCCGTGCAGGCGACGGACGCTACTCTATACTTCAGCCGGGACAGCCTGACCCTGTCCGTCGGCCGGTATGTGACGGTCCATGTGTACGTAAACCCTGCCGGGGCGATACGCGACGACGTGCTCTTCTCCGTCAGCGACGAAAGCGTCGCGTCCGTCTCAAAGGACGGCAAGGTGCGGGGCCTGAAGGCGGGCGTATGCGAGCTGACCGCCACCAGCAAATACGACAAAGCAATCAGTGTCACCATTCCCGTGGCCGTCATCGTCCCGGTGGAACGGGTCGATATCGCCGCGGACGCAAACAGCCTTATCCTCGGAGAAACGCTTAAGCTTTCTGCCACAGTCGAGCCGGAAGGCGCGACCATGCAGGACGTCGGCTTCTCCTCCTCGGATGAGACCGTCGCCACCGTCACAAAAGACGGATTGGTGACGGGCGTGAAGCGCGGGCAGGCCGTCATCACGGCGGTCACCGCCGACGGCCGGGCTTCGGACAGCATGCGCGTCACCGTCAAGCAGCCGCCTGAAAGTGTAACGGTATCGCCGGAGGCGGTCACCGTTGCCGAAGGGAAAACCAAACAGCTGCAGGCAGCCGTGCTGCCCAAGAATACGGATGATAAAACCGTGCTTTGGACCTCGGCCGACGAGAGCGTCGCCACCGTTTCAGACCGCGGCGTCGTGACCGGCGTGCTGCTCGGCGAGACCGTGATTACGGCCGCTTGCAAGGACAACGTAAACGCAACGTTTACGGTTCCCGTCACCGTTCTCAAGCTCGCCTCCGGCGTAGCCTTTACGCAGGACAGCTACGACGTGCTGCTGAACGGAACCGTTCAGCTCAGCCACACCGTCTTCCCGTCCGAAACGTCCGACCAATCCGTAACCTATAAGGTCGGCAACTCGCGGATTGCGTCCGTGGACTTGAGCGGCCTGGTCTCCGCATTAAAAGGCGGCACGACGACAGTTACCGTATCGACTGCCGACGGCAGCCGCAAGAGCGACACGGCTACCGTCCGCGTCGTCGTGCCGGTCACGGGCGTCACGTATCCGTATACCGATATCC
>JBDRTL010000009.1:0-2119 GCA_043824045.1 Bacillota bacterium | reverse complement strand
TAAGCATATCGTCGCTGGTCACGCAGAACCGCGCGGGACGAAGCCCGTTGCGGTCCAGCATCGCAAGCGACTGCACGCCGTTGGTCGCGCAGATGGCGGCCGGGCCGTCCCACGCGTCCATAACGTGGCTGTGAAACTCGTAAAACGCGCGCAGTTCGTCCGACAGCGTAGTGTTCTTTTCCCACGGCTCGGGAATCATCATCATCGCAGAGTGCGGCAGCGTGCGTCCCGTCATCAGCAGAAACTCCAGCGCGTTGTCAAACATCGCGGAGTCGCTGCCGTCGTCGTTGACGATCGGGAACACGTTTTGCACATCCACGCCGAACACATCCGTTTTGATATTGCTCTGGCGCGCGTTCATGCGCTTCTGGTTGCCAAGTATCGTATTGATTTCGCCGTTATGGATGGTATAGCGGTTGGGGTGCGCACGCTCCCAGTTGGGGAACGTGTTGGTGGAATAGCGGCTGTGCACCAGCGCGACCGCCGTGGTATAGTCCAGATCGCTCAGGTCCAGATAGAGTTCCGCGACCTGCCTGGCCTGCAGCATGCCTTTGTATACGATGGTCCTGCAACTCAGGCTCGCCGTGTAAAAATCGCGGCGATCCGCGCCCACAGCGTAACGCAGTTTCTTTTCGGCGATCTTGCGGATCAGATACAACCGGCGTTCAAAGGCCGTGTCGTCCCGGATGTCGGCGTTTTTCTGGATATACGCCTGGCAGATATAAGGCATGCAGGCCCGGGAGGTATAGCCGAGGGTGGACGGATTGACTGGCACCTTGCGCCAGCCTAAAAACGTCTGGCCGCATTCCGCCACGATCTCTTCAAACGCCTTTTTTGTTGCGTTTTGTTTCTCTTTATCTTTAGACAGGAAAAACATGCCGACGCCGTATGCGCCGGGCGCGGGCAGCACCATGCCTTCCAGCGCGCAGACTCTGCGAAAGAACGTATCGGGAATCTGGGTTAAAATGCCGGCTCCGTCGCCGGTATCCAGTTCCGCGCCGGTGCCGCCGCGGTGGGATAGATGGACGAGAGTGTCCAACGCATCCTTCAAAACCGCATGCGAGCGAATACCCTTGATATTGGCAAGCATTCCGATACCGCAGGCATCATGCTCATACCGTGGTGAGTAAAGCCCTCGTTGCTGCGGAATATCCTGTTGATTCATGCTTGAGCCTCCGCTTCGGTTTGCGTATAAAAAAGCGCTCCAAATCAATACCTCGTCTTTGAGCGCTTAAATAGTATAGCATCTGAGCCATTCCAATACAACGCAGATACACAGGAAGTACAGTTGTGATAAAATGAAGGCAAACATCGACTTGATTCTTTCCCGCAACGGCGTATAATATGGGCTGTTACATCACAAGAAGGCGTGATTATTTGTCATCACCACATATCAAAGACTTTCTAAATAAGCGTATCCACATGATCGGGATCGGCGGTAGCAGTATGAGCGGGCTGGCGCGGATGCTTCATGAAAAAGGATATGTCCTAACTGGCAGCGATCATCTGGAAACCTATACGACCAAAGCGCTGCGCGGTTTGGGTATACCGGTCGTCACCGGGCATGACGGGCAAAACGTCCGCCATGCCGATTTGGTGATTTATACTATTGCCATCGCGGAGGACAACCCCGAACGCGCAGAAGCGCGCAGGCTCGGCATCCCCGAGATCGAGCGCGCGGCGCTTCTTGGGCAGCTGATGGACGGCTACCCCACCGCCATCGGCGTATGCGGCACGCACGGCAAAACGACGACCACCTCCATGATCGCGCAAATATTAATACAAGCGCAGTCCGATCCGACGATTCATATCGGAGGATCGTTTGATTTCATCGGCGGAAACGTTCGAACCGGCGGAGGCGATATCTTTCTGACAGAAGCGTGCGAGTTCAATTTAAGCTTCCTGCATTTAAACCCGAAAATCGCCGTGATTACCAATATCGACGAGGATCACCTTGACTTTTTCCGGGATATAGATCATATTCAATTCACGTTCGGAGAGTTTCTTTCGCTTGTTCCGCCGGACGGATGCGCGGTCGGCAACTGCGATGATGAACGTATCGTCGATCTTTTCAAGACCCTGAAGTGCAAAATTGTGACATTTGGTATGGGCTCGCACT
>JBDRTL010000008.1:0-7396 GCA_043824045.1 Bacillota bacterium | reverse complement strand
TCGGGCTTAACGATGGCTTTGGCCTGCTCCATGGTGAGGCAGCCTGCGCCGATACCCGCGAGCATCGCCACGCCAAGCGCCGTGGTTTCGGTGACTTTCGGGCGGACGACGGGGATGCCCAGGATGTCGGCCTGGAACTGCATCAGGAAGCCGTTCATGCTCGCGCCGCCGTCGGCCTGCAGGCGGGGCGGCTGCTTACCGCACTGCTGTACCATGGCCGTAAAAAGATCGGCGCTCTGGTAGGCGATGGCTTCCAGCGCCGCGCGCACAAACTGCGCCCTGCCCGAGCCGCGCGTAAGCCCCACGATCGTGCCGCGGGCGTACATATCCCAATACGGCGCGCCAAGCCCGGTAAAGGCGGGTACAATGTACATGCCGCCCGTGTCATTGATGCTTTGGGCGATGCCCTCGGTTTCGGCGGCGGAGCGGATGAGCTGCAGCTCGTCCCTGAGCCACTGGATGGCTGCGCCGCCCACAAACACGCTGCCCTCCAGCGCGTAGGTGGGCTTGCCGGAAAGCCGCCACGCCATGGTGGACAAAAGCCCGCTTTTGCAGTCCACGGCCTCGCCGCCCGTGTTCATCAGCATGAAGCAGCCCGTGCCGTAGGTGTTTTTCACCATGCCCTTTTCAAAGCACGCCTGCCCGAACAGCGCCGCGTGCTGGTCGCCCGCGAGCGACGCCACGGGGATGGGGCGGCCCAAAATCTCCGCGCGAAGGTCGCCGATCACGTGCGCGGTATCCACCACCTCGGGCAGAAGCGCTCTGGGGATGTTCATCATATGCAGCAGATCGTCGTCCCACCGCTGGGTGCGGATGTTGAACAGCATCGTGCGGGAGGCGTTGGTCGCGTCGGTGACGTGCGGGCGGCCTTCCACCAGATTCCATGCAAGAAAGCTGTCCACCGTGCCAAAGCACAGCTCCCCGCGCCCAGCGCGCTCGAACACGTTCAAAGTATCCAAAAGGTACACAAGCTTCGTGCCGGAAAAATACGCGTCGGGCACAAGCCCAGTTTTCTGCCGGATGGCCTCCGCCTGTCCGTCGGCCACCAGCCGCTCCACATAGGGCGCGGTGCGGCGGCACTGCCAGCAGATGGCGTTGTGCAGGCACTCGCCCGTGTTTCTGTCCCATAAAAGCGTGGTTTCGCGCTGGTTGGTGATGCCGATCGCCGCGATATCCGAAACGTTCACGCCCGAAAGCCGCACCGCAGTCTGCAGCGCGCCGATCTGCCCGGAAAGGATCTCCTCGGGGCTGTGCTCCACCCAGCCGGGCTTTGGATAGATTTGCCTGAGTTCGTTCGAGTGCGATGCCAGCGTCCGCCCGTTCTGGTCAAACACCACGGCGCGGCTGGAAGTCGTACCCTGATCCAGTGCCACGAATACAGTCATTTGCAGTCCTCCGTAAACAGGCGTTTCGTCCGCCCGATCATTTCGTCAATGTGCCCGATATACACGTCCACGTTGCTTGCGTTGGGCGCGCGCTCGATGCGCAAATCCCGCGCCGGAAACACGCGCTTGGATATCGCCCCCGCGCCGGCGGCCAGCACCGTAGCGGTTTCCTCCATGATGTCCATATTATACAGGCAGGCCCTGTTTTCCTTGGCGTAGCCCACATTTTGCTGCTGCGCGGCCATGTATTTCTGCCGGTAAAGGTAGTACGGCCGCATGCCCATGCGCGCCGCGTATACCTCGCCGGTTGCGATCATCTCCTCCACCTCGGAGGAAGGCGGCAGCGGCGTTTGATTAAGCAGCAGCCGCCCGCCGCGCTTCAATGCGAGGGTGTGCACGGTGAGGCTGTCCGGCGACAACGCGAGGATGCGCTCCATCGTGCGGCGGAAATCCTGTGGCGTTTCGCCGGGCAGGCCGGCGATCACATCCATGTTGATGTTTAAAAAGCCGTGCGCCCGCGCCATGCGGAAGGCTTGCTCCGATTGCGCGGCGGTGTGCGCGCGCCCGATCGCGCGAAGCGTATCGTCGTTCATCGTCTGCGGGTTGACGCTCAGGCGGGTGACCCCGACGTTTTGCATCGCGGCCAGCTTTTGTTCCGTGATCGCGTCCGGCCTGCCCGCCTCCACCGTGAACTCCAGCGCGTTTGGAAAGCTATCCCTGACGCGCGATAGAAAGCGGGCGAAGGTATCATCGTCAAACGACACGGGCGTGCCGCCGCCGACGTACAGTGCGCGGAGGTTTACACCCTGCGAATGCATCAGCTTAACGGCCGCGTCCGTTTCCCGATACAGCGCGTCCAGGTACGGCCGCACCTTTTTGCCCGCGCCGATGGCCTCGCCCGCGAACGTGCAGTAGGCGCAGCGCGTGGGGCAGAACGGAACGGCGACGTACACGTCCCATTCGCTGGGCGCCGCCTGGGGCAACGCATGCTGCACCGCCACGATGCGCGAAAGCAGCGCCGTTTTCTCCGGCGATACGTCGAAATCCGATTGCAGCGACGCTTCCGCCTGCGCATGCGTCATCCCCTCGTGCAGCCGCTCGTAGAAAAGCCGCGTCGGGCGGATGCCCGTGAGCGCGCCCCACGCGGGCCGCCTGCCCGTGATTTGCACGCACAAATCGTACAGCGTCATCTTGCACAGGCGCTTGATATTCCGCCTGCGCGTGATCTCGCTTTCTCCCAATAAAGCGGGAGCGCACCGCTCGGCGCTTTGCCCCTGAAAGGCAAAGCGGCAGCGAAGGCTGCCGCCGTGTTCAAAAAATTCGTGCGTTAAAACCTGCATGTCTTCGGTCGGCACGGTGGCGGTGAACTGCGCCTTTTGCGCGTCCTCAGGCGTCACGGGCGCGGTGGCGGCCACTGCGAAGCCCTCCGTTGCAAAGAACAGCTTCAGCACTTCCCACAGCTCGTTGGAAAGGCGCGCAAGCGGCGTATGCAGGCAGAATTTCATGGTATACTAATTCCAATCTTTTATGCTATATGGATTGCAAGTATTTTGGTTGCAATTGGGCAACCGAAGTGAGTGTATGCCCGGTGGGCACTTGCACGAAGTGCAAAACGAACGGAGGTTGGGAGGTTTTACAGAGTACAGCGACTGATAAAGAGCTGTACGACCATAAAACCGAGTGGGCGTCCAGGGACTTTGTAAGACAATAATGTAAAAGGTTGGGATTAGTATTCCTTCCCCGCGAAAGTCGATCTGCCATGGCCGGGATAGGCGGGAATCCGCGGGCGCAGGTTCATGAGCTTTCGCAGGCTCTGCTTGAGCTCGGCAAAATCACCGTCGCCGAAATCATGCCGCCCGTAGCCCTGAAAAAACAGCGTGTCGCCGCAGAATATCCCCTGATTTTCAGGCAGCAGGTAGCACGCGCCGCCTTTGGAGTGCCCGGGCGTGTGCAGTACGGTGATCTCCATGCCGCCGAGGGTGAACGCCTGCCCGTCCGTTACAGAAACCGGTTTGGTTTGTATGGTTACGTTGAAACCGAAGGTGCGGCTTTCGTTCTTCACGGCGTCGGTGAGCTTGGGCGCGTCGAACTCATGGATATAGAGCGGAATCCGGTACCGTTCGCACACGGCGTCGGCGGCGGCGAAGTGATCGAAATGCCCGTGTGTAATCAGCGCCGCCACGGGCGTGCGATCCCCAACCGCTTCGATGATGCGCCCGGCCTCCGCGCCGGGATCGACGATGATCAGCTCGCGGGTGTCCGTGTTTTCCGCAAGGTAGCAGTTCATTTCATAATTGCCGCCCAGGCAAAGCGTTTCCACGTTGATTTTCATGCGTTCCCCCGTCAGAATAGTTTTTTAGAATCCAGCAGGATCGTCACCGGCCCGTCGTTTACCAGGCTCACGGCCATGTCCGCGCGGAACACGCCCGTTTCCACCGGGATGCCCATGCCGCGCCACCGGTCCGCCGCTTCCAAGTACATTTGGTCGGCCTTCGCGGGTTCCTCGGCGCCGGTAAAGCCCGGCCGCCGCCCGTGGCGCGCGTCACCCAGCAATGTAAACTGGCTCACCGCCAAAATCTGCCCGCCCGCGTCCAGAAGCGAGCGGTTCATCTTGCCCTGCCCGTCTTCAAACACACGCAGGTTTGCCACCTTGTCCACAATGTAATTGAGGTCGGCCTGCGTATCGCCCGCCGCGACGCCCAAAAGCACCAGAAAACCGCGCCCGATCTGAGAGATCACCTGATCGTTCACGGCGACGGACGCGCGGGTGACCCGCTGGACAACTGCACGCATTTTTGCTTCCTTATCGTTTCTTGCGGTTTATGATTAAACGTGACTCGGTTTCATGGATTTGCATGCCTTGGCAGCCGCTAAATCCTGCTTACTTTCCGCCATTGGTACGATTGCAAGCGTCTTCCCAAGCGGAGCCAGGACTTTTAAAAGTGTGTCAAGTTGAGGAGACGTCTCTCCCCGCTCCATTCGTGCAATAATCGGCTGCCTCACTCCGCTGAGAGCCTCTAATTTTCGCTGTGATATGTTATTTTCTTGCCTTGCCCGGATCAGTTCTCCGATAATGGCAACGCGAAGATCGCTGGCGGTTATTTCCTCCGGCGTAAAAATGGTTTCTTCTATATCTTGCCAGCGTCTGCCAACGGCATTATTCTTCATCTTCCATACCCCTTTCCATCAGATCCGCAAGCTCTCGTTTCGCTTTTTCAATTTCTCTTGCCGGTGTTTTTTGCGTTTTCTTCATGAAGTGATGAAGGAGGACATAACAGCCGTCAATCCACCCCACAAAGAGTATGCGATCCCGCAGGGGCCGAAGCTCCCATATGTCGCCGTCGAGATGCTTGACAAACGGTTCGCCCGCAAGTGTACCGTACTCGCTTAGGATTTTCACATAATCACGTATCTTGTTGAGCTTTATACGACTCTCCTTGTCCTTCTTGCCTGCCAATTCTTCTATATACATCGCCACAGGCTCATTGCCGTTTCTATCTCTGTAAAAGAATACCTCGTGCAAGCGGTTCTCCTCCCACACCTGTATGATAACTAATAAGTATCATTTCGTCAAGCACTTTTTCGTTATCAGCCTGACGGTATTTTAAGCCTATGCCGACCCCCGGTAGACTTCCACAACGTCGGTTCTCCGGCGCAGCGCCTTGATCAGCTTGTCCAGCGTATCGCGGCTTTTCACCTGCACGACCATGGTCACGTTGCTGGTGCGGTGTTTTATGTCGCGCTTCACGGCCACGCCGATGATCGGTACGCCGAGGTTATTCACGCTCGTGGCCAGGTCGCCCATCAGGGAAACGCTGTCGTAGGCGATGATGTTGATCGTGGCATTGAACTCGCCGTCCCCGGTGTCCGCCCACTCGACCTCGATGCGGCGCTCGTCGCTTGGATCGCCGACGTTGTTGCAATCCGCCTTATGCACGGTTACGCCGCGCCCGCGGGTGATGTAGCCTACGATCTCGTCGCCCGGCACGGGGTTGCAGCAGCGGGCGAAGCGCACCAAAATGCCGCTCTGCCCCTTTACATAGATGCCGTGGGAGGGCTTGCCGACGTGCTGGTGCAGCTCTTCGGGGGTGATCTCCGTCACCTCGGGCAGGCCCTGGGTTTCGGTTTTGCGCAGTTCTTCAATTAACCGGCTGATGACGTACGAGGCGGCCATGCCGCCGTAACCCACCGCGCCGTAGATATCGTCCAGCTCCTGAAACGCGTAGCGCTTTAGAATCGGCTCGTAAAAATCGGGTTTCAGGAGCGTATGAATCTGCACGCCGCGGCGCTTGGCCTCGTGTTCCAGCATCTCGCGGCCGCGCACCATATTTTCCCCGCGCAGCTCGCGCTTAAAGAACTGGCGGATTTTAGAGCGCGCCTGCGGAGTTTGCACGATCTTCATCCAGTCCATGCTGGGGCCTTTGGAATTGGCGGACGTGATGATCTCCACGCGGTCGCCCGTTTCCAGCTCCGTGTCCAGCGGCACGATACGGCCGTTGACCTTCGCGCCCACGCAGTGGTTGCCCACGTCCGAGTGGATGCGGTAGGCAAAGTCGATGGGCGTGGAGCCGCGCTGCATGGAGATGATATCGCCCTTGGGCGTAAACAAAAGCACCTCGTCGCTGAAGAGGTCGGTCTTTAACGAATCGATGAATTCCTTGGAATCGCGGGTGTCGTTCTGCCAATCCAGAATCTGGCGCAGCCAGTAGAGCTTGTTGTCCAGATCGTCGGCCTTCGCGCCTTCCTTGTAACGCCAATGCGCCGCGACGCCGAACTCGGCGACGCGGTGCATGTCCCAGGTGCGGATCTGCAGTTCAAACGGGAACGGCATGGTGCGCCCGCCGATCAGCGTAGTGTGCAGGCTTTGGTACATGTTGCCCTTGGGCACGGAGATGTAATCCTTGAACCGTCCGGGAATCTGGTTCCACAGCGTGTGCACGATGCCCAGCACAGCATAGCAGTCCTGCACGGTATCCACCAGCACGCGCACGGCGATCAGATCGTAAATCTGCTCAAACGTCTTGTTCTGCTCGGTCATCTTGCGGTAGATGGAATACAGGTGCTTGGAGCGCCCGTCGATCTCGTAATGGATATTGTGCTCGTCGAGCTTTTCCGAAAGGCTCTGGATGACGAGGCGGATGTTTTCCTCGCGCTCGATGCGCCGCAGGCCCACCTTGCGCGCGATATCCTGATAGGCTTCGGGCTCCAGGTGCTTAAACGCCAGATCCTCCAGCTCCTGCTTGACGGCGTTCATGCCCAGGCGGTGCGCCAGCGGCGTGAAAATATCCAGCGTTTCCAGCGCGATGGCTTTTTGCCGCTCGGGCGGCTGGTGGTGCAGGGTACGCATGTTGTGCAGGCGGTCCGCCAGCTTGATGATCACCACGCGGATGTCCTTGGACATAGCGAGAATCATCTTGCGCAGGGATTCCGCTTTTTGTTCTTCGCGGTTGGAGAAATCCAGCTTGTCCAGCTTCGTCACGCCGTCCACCAGCGCGGCGACCTCCTCGCCGAACTCCTTGCGGATGGTTTCCACGTCCACGGTTGAACAATCCTCCACCGTATCGTGCAAAAGCCCCGCGGCGATGGTTGGCGGATCAATCATCAGGTCGGTTAAAATGGAGGCGACGGACGCGGGGTGCATGAAATATGGCTCGCCGCTCTTGCGCATCTGGCAGCTGTGCGCGTTTTCGGCGAACTCGTACGCCTTTTTCACCAGTAGGTAACTGTCGTCGCCCGGGTTTTGCTTTTGTACGCGGGCAACCATTTTGTCCAGCGCCATACATTCATTGGTGATAAAGGTCAGCATCCGGCCACCTCCTTTCGGGACGCTAGACGAATGAGGAATTAGGAATTAGGAATGAGGAATGCTGGTAAGATTGCTGCGCAATCTTTTCATTTGAATACCCGGTCATCACGGCTTGCAGTAACAGAGCTTCCTGGTGGTGCAACGATGTGGAATGAGCGAATTCAAATCATTCGGTTGCGGAGCAACCGCACCGCCATTCCTCATT
>JBDRTL010000007.1:0-2449 GCA_043824045.1 Bacillota bacterium | reverse complement strand
ACCGGCAACCTGTACGGCGCCAAGGAAACGAAGGTGAACCTGGACGGTATTTCAGAAAAGGGGGACACGCTGGTATGGCTGGGCGAAACCGCGCGCTATTCCACCCCCTGGGTTGCGGACGCGCTGCTGAGCGTGCTTAAGAAAGCCGGGGTATCATTTGCGGTATTCAAGCAGGAACCGTCCTCCGGCTGCGCGATTGGCGACCTGATGGGCTATGTGGAAGACGTACGCAGGCAGGCGAAGAAAGCCGCGGCTGCGATCGCCGTATCCGGCGCAAAGAAACTGGTAGTGCTGGATAGTTATGACGCCGCCTTCTTTTTGCACCAGTATAAGGACTGGGGTATCGACCTGCCCGAAACCGTAACCGCCACAACCTTTGTGGACAGGCTGATCAAAGCCGGCAAACTGCGGCCCAAGTGCGAAGCGCTGATTGTTGCCTATCACGACGGCAGTCGGCTGGCCCGCGATCTGGAAGAGCATCAGCCTGCGCGGGATATTCTGTCGGCGATGGGATGCGAAGTGGATGAGATGTTCCAAAACCGCAATTTGGCAAGGGCTTGCGGCAGCGCGCTGATGGGCCGCTGCATGCCGGAACTGGCCAAGAAAATTGCCGCAGGCCGCTGGGGAAACGTAACCCGCACGAAGGCAAACGTACTAGTTGCCGCCTGTCCCCAAAGCACGGAAGCCCTTAGCGCCGTAATACCGGAGGGCTATCGGTACTTTGACCTGTTCGAATTGCTGAATGACCGCTGCTAAGTTTCGGGCAGCATGTATGCACCAGTTTCCCATCCCGCGTAACCACCGGATCATGAACCCGCTGAGGGGAAGAAAACGGATATGAACATCTTTGTATGCATCAAGCAGGTTCCCGCGACGAATAAAGTGCAGGTGGATGAGAAGACCGGGGTGCTGAAGCGCGCGGGGGTGCAGAGCAAGATGAACCCGTACGACCTGTACGCACTGGAAACGGCGCTGCGGCTAAAGGAGGCGCACGGCGGCACGGTGACGGTGGGCACCATGGGGCCGCCGCAGGCGCAGGCCGTAGTGAAGGAAGCCTATATGATGGGCGCGGACGATGGCTACATGTTCTCCGATCGCCGTCTGGGCGGCGCGGACGTACTGGCTACAAGCTATACGCTGTCGCAGGCGATCCGCAGCGCGGGAGATTTTGATCTGATTCTCTGCGGCAGGCAGACCACCGATGGCGACACCGCGCAGGTCGGCCCTGCGATTGCGGAATATATGGGCATTCCGCACGCGGCATGGGTAAGCAAACTCGAGTTGAGGGACGACGGTATCGACGTGGAGCAGCAATTGCAGGATGTGATTGAAACCGTGCATATGCCGTTCCCCTGCCTTGTCACCGTTGAGCAAGATATCTTCATGCCCCGGTTGCCGTCCCTCAAACGGGAAAAGGAAATCCGCGACAAGACGATCCATATCGTGACGCTGGATGATTTTATGGATCAGAACCCGGATCATTACGGGCTCTCTGGCAGCCCGACGCAGGTGGAGAGGATCTTCCCGCCAGAAAATGATATCGAAAAAGAAACATGGACAGGGAGCGGCAGCGGGGCGAAGCTGTTTGATGCCCTAAAAACCTGGAAATTCATCTAGACAGGAGACAGCGACATGCCGCAAATTGCGATACTGGAGAGAAAATGTAACGGCTGTGGCCTGTGCGCGGAAGCCTGCCCCTTCGGCGCGATCGATATGACCGGCGGAAAGCCGGAGCTTAACGCGGCGTGCAAGGTTTGCGGCATCTGCCTGAAAGCCTGCCCGGAGAACGCCATCCTGAAGCTGGAAACCAAACAGGAGAGCGTGGATAAGACGCGGTGGAGAGATATCCTCGTATTTGCGGAAGTATCCGGCGGACAACTCCACCCCGTAAGTTTGGAATTGATCGGCAAAGCGCGGGAGCTGGCAAAATACGCGGACTATCAGGTGAAAACCGTGCTGGTCGGCGGCGGCGTGGGCCGGTTTGCCGAGGAGTTGCGGCATTACGGCGTGAGTGAAGTTGCCGTGTACGACGATCCCGAACTCGATTTTTACCGTGCGGATGCCTTCGCCGCCTGCGTGGAAGACTATATCAGGAAGAGCAAACCAAGCGTTGTGCTGGTGGGAGCCACCTCCCTGGGCCGCAGCCTTGCGCCGCGGCTGTCCACGCGCTTCCATACCGGGCTCACGGCGGACTGCACGCGGCTGGAACTGCGGGAGAACACCGATCTGGTGCAGATCCGTCCGGCGTTCGGGGGCAACATCATGGCGCAGATTATCACCACGAATACGCGCCCGCAGTTTGCTACCGTGCGTTATAAGGTGATGGACGCACCGGTGCGCAAAGTAACCGCCGCAGGCGAAATCCTGCACCGAAAGCTGCCAAAAGCCGTGAAAGAATCGCGGGTCACCCATGTGCGCACAGTGCCGGTACCGCCGGGGAAAACCATAT
>JBDRTL010000006.1:0-2758 GCA_043824045.1 Bacillota bacterium | reverse complement strand
AATCTGGAGATCGTCAGCCGCAGCCCGCACGCATGGCCAAGCTCCTATGTAAAAAAGGGTGAGGACGCGACCGTCAACTGGCCAAACCTCGACTTCAAGTTTAAAAACAGCACGAACGCGCCGGTTTTTATCATCACCTATTATAAAGACCGCGAATGCACCGCAGAAATCTGGGGCATCACCCTGGGCGATAACGTGTATATCGACCTCGAATCCAAAGTCATCCGCACCATCGAGCCGCCGCTGGAAGTGCTTTATGTCCTAAATCCCGAGCTGCCCCCCGGCACAAACAAGGAAACCGTCAAGCTGCGCACGGGATATGTGGTGGACACCTATCAGGTGTGGTATCAAAACGGCGCGGAATTCAAGCGCGAATTCCTGCATACGTCCACCTACCGCGCGTATCAGCGGACATTCGAGTATAACTAAATCGCTTGACCCGATCCGTTTCTATCGGTTATCATATCCCTAAGGAAGGTGAAACGCAATGAATTTACTTATCACAGGCGCCGAAGGCTTTATCGGTCGCAATCTTCGCGCTGCGCTGCACCAGTCCGACCATCACCTGCTTTTGATCGACGTAGATTCATCGGCCAATGAGTGCGCATATGCGGCTTCACACGCAGACTTTGTGTTTCACCTCGCTGGAGTAAACCGGCCCAGAGACGCAGCGGAGTTTCAAACGGGCAACGCGGATTTCACGGCGACGCTGCTCAACGCGCTGGAGAACGGTAAACGCCCGCCGGTGCTGATTTCCTCAAGCACGCAGGCAGCGTTGGATAACCCATACGGCAACAGCAAGCTGAAGGCCGAAAAAGCGCTGCGCCGCTACATGGACCGCATTAAATCCCCCGTCTATATCTACCGCCTGACCAACGTGTTCGGCAAGTGGAGCAGGCCCAATTACAACAGCGTCGTGGCGACCTTCTGCCATAACATCGCGCGCGATATGCCAATTGCCATCAGCGATCCGGACGTCACGCTCCGGCTGGTCTACATCGACGACGTGATCGCCGAGTTTCTGCGCGCGCTGGACGGCCACCCCACCTGCGACGAAGCCGGGTTTTGCGTAGCCGGTCCGGAGTACGAGGTGGCGCTTAGGCGCGTGGCGTCGCTGCTGCGCGGTTTCAGCCTGGTACGAACGACGCTCGACCTTCCCGATCAGAGCAATCCCTTCGTGCGGAAGCTCTTTTCGACCTATCAGAGCTTTCTGCCGCCCGATCAGCTTGCCTATACGCCTAAAACATATACGGACGGCCGTGGCGGTTTTACCGAGCTTTTGCACATGAACAGTTACGGCCAGGTGAGCGTGAACGTGACAAAACCGCACGTCAGCAAGGGCTCGCACTGGCATCATTCCAAGCATGAGAAGTTTATCGTCGTTTCGGGGCGCGGCGTGATCCGGTTCCGTGATCCCTTTGGCGATCAGGTATACTCCTATAAGGTCAGCGGAAAAACCATCACCGTGATCGATGTTCCGCCGGGATACGTGCATACGATTGAAAACGTCGGCAGCGCCGATCTTGTCACGCTGATGTGGGCCAGCGAGGTATTCGATCCGGCCCGCGCGGACACTTACCATCAAAATTTCGAGGGAAAGCCGTTCGGAGAGGAAGCAAAATGAGCAGATTGAAACTGATGACCATTTTGGGCACGCGTCCGGAAATCATCCGGCTGTCCGCCGTGATGCGCTGCGCCGACCGGTACTTCGACCATGTGCTCGTCCACACGGGCCAGAATTACGACCCGGAACTCAACGGGATCTTCTTTGAGGAACTCAAGCTCAGAACCCCCGATTATTATCTCGACTCCGTGGGCGCGGACCTCGGCGAAACGATGGGCAACATCATCGCGGAAAGTTTCAAAGTGCTCCAAAAGGAAAAGCCGGACGCCGTGCTGATATTGGGCGACACCAACAGCGCGCTGTCCGCGATATCCGCCAAACGGCTCAAGATTCCGATTTTCCATATGGAAGCCGGCAACCGCTGCTGGGACTGGAACGTCAGCGAGATGATCAACCGCAAGATCGTCGACCATATCAGCGACATCAACCTCCCCTACACCGAACACAGCAGGCGATACCTGCTTTCGGAAGGTATCGACGGCAAGACGATTTTCGTCACCGGTTCGCCGATGCGCGAGGTGCTGAACGACGCGATGCCGCAGATTGAAGCAAGCGGCGTGCTTGCGCGCCTCAAGCTGGACGACGGCAAGTACATCCTGGTGTCCGCGCACCGCGAGGAGAACATCGATATCGAGGAGAACTTCGTCTCCCTGATGACGGCGGTCAACTCCATGGCGGAAAGCTATCAGGTGCCGGTGATTTACGCAACACATCCGCGTTCGATGAAGCGTATCCAGGACAGGCAGTTCAAGTTTCATCCGCTGGTGCAAAACATCAAGCCGCTGGGCTTCTTTGACTACAATCACCTGCAAAAGCACAGCCTCGTGGTACTGTCCGACAGCGGCACGCTCAGCGAAGAAAGCGCGATGCTTAACTTCTGCGGCGTGCTGATCCGCACCTCGACCGAACGCCCCGAGGTACTGGACAAGGGCACGGTGGTGATCGGCGGCATCTCCGCGCAAAGCATCTCACAGGCCGCGGAACTCGCCATCGCCATGCGCAGGGCCAACGAGCCGCTCGCCATGCCCGCGGACTATGCCGACGTGAACGTTTCCGCAAAGGTCCTGAAGCTCATCCAGAGCTACACACCCATCGTCAATGAAACCGTGTGGCTGAAAGCATCCCGTACAGGCG
>JBDRTL010000005.1:0-2150 GCA_043824045.1 Bacillota bacterium | reverse complement strand
AAGGTCTGCAAAACCTTTATCCCCCGGTTCGAATCCGGGTGGCACCTCCAATTGGCTGGCTCTTGCAAAGCCGGTACGCAAAAGCGGCGGAAAAGTTCCCGCCGCTTTTTGTGTGCCGATTCGCTGCATTGTAAACCCTGGCGGGCGATGCTTGCTATTTACACCGCGCTTTGATATAATACATCATTGATATGAAAGGTAATCTTGAAAGGAGCCAATTCAACAATGACAAGTATAGCACAACTCCTGATGGGGCTTGAAGCCGCCGTAACAGGAACCGGTGAAGAGGTAGCGGCTGGCAGCAGCATATTAGGGTTATTGCTGCCCATGGTTCTCATGTTCGCCGTGTTCTATTTCCTGCTGATCAGGCCGCAGCGGAAGAAGGACAAGAAGGTCAAGTCGATGCTCGCGGCGCTGAAGGTAGGGGACAGGATCTCCACCATCGGCGGCATTTACGGCACGATCACGGAGATAAAGGATCAAACCATCGAGCTGACCGTCGGCAGAGATAATGTAAAACTCATGATGGCGCGCTGGGCAATCCGCCAGGTGGAAGACGTGCCGGTTGAGAATGATACCGAGGTTTTGAACTGACGGAGAGTCCTACCCAAATGGCATGGAGGATGATCAGATGAAACATTTTCAAACCATCGCGCAGCCCTGCCTGCAGAATACGCTGAAAAACGGCGGCTGCGGCGAGTGCCAGAGTTCCTGCCAGAGCGCGTGCAAGACCAGCTGCACGGTCGCCAACCAAAGTTGCGCGCGCAAGGAGCAGGAAATCATCGCGGGACGCGACGGCAAAACAAACCGCAATAACAGCCGGTAACACGGGCATCCCAACAGCATGTAACCGCGGCGATGAAAAGCCGCGGTTTTTGAACGCAGGAGGACGGATTTGGTACATGTATTCAAGGCGCTGGGACAGGCGGTCGCGCTGGACGTAAACAGCGGGGGCGTGTACGCGCTGGACGACGCCGCGTACGCCGCGCTTTCTTATCTGATTGAGCATCCGCAGGTTTCCGACGCGGACATTCTTGCCGCGCTTTCAGGCGAGTACGATGCCAAACAGGCTTCGGAAACCCTGTCGGAACTGCGCGGGATGATCGAAGAAGGATATCTGTTCACCCCCGACGGGGAGCCGGAGTTTACGGCCAACACCGCCGGAATCGTCAAGGCGATGTGCATTCACGCGGCGCACGACTGCAATCTGCGCTGCAAGTACTGCTTTGCCGACGCGGGAGAGTATCACTCCAGAAACCGTTCGCTGCTCCCGCCGGAGACCGGCAAAAAGGCGTTGGACTGGCTGGTGAAAAAGAGCGGAAACCGCTACAACCTCGAGGTGGACTTTTTCGGCGGCGAACCGCTGCTCAACTTCCCCGCGATCAAAGAAATCGTCGCCTACGGGCGCGAACTGGAAAAGAGGTACCACAAGCGCTTCAAGTTCACCACGACGACCAACGCGGTCAACCTGAACGGCGAAATGATTGAGTTTTTAAACCGCGAGATGGACAACGTCGTCATCTCCATCGACGGGCGCAGGGACGTGCACGACAGGATGCGCCCCACCGTCAACGGAAAGGGCAGTTACGACCTGATTTTGAACCATGCGAAGAAACTGGTAAACCTGCGCAACCAGCGGCAGTACTATATCCGCGGCACCTATACGCGGTATAATCTGGACTTTGCAAACGACGTGCTGCACCTGGCCGACGAAGGGTTTGAGCAGCTGTCGATCGAGCCGGTCGTCACCGACGCGTCCAGTGACTATGCCCTACGGCCGGAAGACCTGCCGCGCATCGGCGGGGAATACGAACGGCTGGGGAAGGAATACATCCTGCGGCGCAGGGACGGCCGCTGGTTCAACTTCTTTCATTTCATGCTCGATCTCACGGGCGGCCCCTGCCTGCAAAAGCGGCTGACGGGCTGCGGCGCGGGCAACGAGTACGTCGCCGTGACGCCCGACGGCGACATTTATCCCTGCCATCAGTTCGTCGGCAGGGAGAACATGCGCATGGGCTCGGTGCTGGACAGCACGTTTGACGAAAGCATCCAGACCCGTTTCAAAAACAACCATGTGCTGGCAAAAGAAAAGTGCCGCAGTTGCTGGGCACGTTTCTATTGCAGCGGGGGCTGCGCCGCCAATGCGCACG
>JBDRTL010000004.1:0-7684 GCA_043824045.1 Bacillota bacterium | reverse complement strand
AGCATTTCCCTGGCGGAATAATCGGCAAAGAACAAAAAGCGGTTGAATCGGCTTTCAAACCCCGGATTGGACTTGATGAAACCCCGCATCAGCGCGGGATAGCCCGCTACGATCACCACCAGATCATCCCGGTTGTCCTCCATGGCCTTGAGCAGGGTATTGACGGCTTCCTGGCCGTAATCGTTGTCGGCGTTTCCGGTCAGCGCATAGGCCTCGTCGATAAACAGCACGCCGCCCAGCGCCTTTTGAATGACCTCGGAGGTCTTGATGGCCGTCTGGCCGACGTAGCCCGCCACCAGCCCGCTGCGGTCGGTTTCCACCAGATGACCCTTGGAAAGGATGCCAAGCACCTTGTATATGCGCGACATCAGGCGCGCGATCATGGTTTTGCCCGTGCCCGGATTGCCGGAAAACACCAGGTGCAGCGACAGATCCTCCACGGGAAGATTGTTTTCCAGGCGCAGCTTTTGGATGGTGACGAGGTTGACCAGGCTTTCCACCTCATGCTTGACGACGGCAAGCCCGATGTAGCTTTCGAGTTCCTTTTTCAGGTCTTCCATGCTCTCCTTTACCTCTTGGGTTTCCGCGGGAGCATTGGAAGGGGCGGGAGCCGTATTGCCGCCGGTGTGTACGTCCTTATGTTTTACCACGGGTTCGCCGCCCGCCTGCAGTGTAGGCAAGCCCCACAAATCATCGGCGATGCGTTTCAAATTGGTTTGCGTCATCTGCTGGATAACATCCATCTGCAGCTTGATGATTTCATCTTTGCGATCCATGTGGCTACTCCTTCAAACCTGTCTTATACACTGAATTATACCATGCTTTTCCTCTTTCGCAAATGTGAACATTTGGCGCGCGGCACGATTCAAGGGTTCCATACCTGGCGTCCGCATGGTATAATGCATACCAAATGGGGTGGAATGTATGGATAAATGGGATCATCGGTTTATGCAGATGGCGCGCCTGATCGCGGGCTGGTCCAGCTGCTACAGGCAGGGCCGGTCCATCGGGGCGCTGCTGGTGAAGGACAAGCGCATCATAACCACCGGCTACAACGGCGCGCCCGCGGGCATCAGAACCTGCCGCGACCGCGGCGAGTGCCTGCGCGACAAGCTGAAAATACCCTCGGGTACGCACGCGGAAACGTGCTATGCCATCCACGCGGAGCAAAACGCGATCATCCAGGCGGCGAAGCTGGGCATCTCGGTGGACGGCGCGACGCTGTACTGCACACACCAGCCGTGCTCGGTGTGCGCGAAGATGATTGTGAACGTGGGCATCAAGCATGTGATTTATGAGCACAGTTATCCCGATCCGTTTACACTGGAGCTGTTTAACGAAGCGGGCGTGCGGATGGAGCAGTATTCGGAAGAATAAGTTTTTATTTCCTGGGCTTTTCAAAGGGGGCTTCCCCCAGACAATACCCGCGCAGCCGATTCACCGTGCGTTCGATTGCGTTTTTGCTGTTGCCCCACGGCTTATGCTGGTTGCGGTAATCGAACTTCTGCGTGAACCAAAGCAGGTCTTTCTCGTCTTCCGCCAGAGAGTTTAAAAGCAGGTTCAGGCAGACGGCAGTGAATTCCTTTCGCTGCTGCGCGTTCAAATGCTTATCCGAGGCTTCGATGAGATCGGCGGCGTGGGGGATGCACAGACCTCTGGATTCGACGAACTGCCGCTTGAATTTCGGCTCTGTTTTCCACAGATGAAGCAGCGTATAACTATACCGCTCCATGTGCGTATCGATGTTTTCGCAAACGACGCAATGCGCGGTCAGCGCCCGGAGCTTCTCCGCGATTGCTTTGCCGGGGGATCGGCCTGTGAGCGGCTTGCCGTTTGTTTCCCGCATTCGGTTTGCCTGCGCCTGTAATTTATGCAGCTTTTCCAGCGCTTCCGCGGCGTGCGTATCCATCAAAAGGGCATGGCCCAGCCGGTTCTGGGTTTGAAACATCATCTGCTGATGCTTGCAGCAGATACCGCGCTCGTTGGTGCGCACGCGAACGTCGGGCTCCATCACGCTGGCGCCGAGCGCGCGCTCTATTTCCTCCGCTTCGGTTTTCGCCCGCAGGGTGCACAGCGCGCACCCGCCCTGAAATTCAAGCGCATCCCACACGGGAATGGTCTCGATCTGGTATCTCATAACCCGCCTCCGCAATCAAACCCCTGAGAGTATCGTAACAGAAAACCGTACGCACTTCAACCCGCGCCCTTCCCGCATTGCAGACCCTTAGCAACAATGGTATAATCTCAGCATACAAAAGATGGGAGGCACTCGATTTGCGAACCCGAATCACCAATTGTATGTTGATTCCAGGCGTGGACGGCGAAAGCCATATTCCGTTCATCAAAGACGCGCAGGTGCAGGTGGACGGCAGCCTGATCGCCTACGCTGGCGAGAGCGTAGGAGCGCCGGAGTTTGTGGCGGAGCGGGAGATTGACGCGACCGGCTGCATCTGTATGCCGGGGCTTGTGAACCTCCATACGCACACGCCGATGACGTTTTTGCGCGGCGCGGGCGCGGACCTTACGCTGGACGACTGGCTGAACCGGGTGATCTTCAAGCTGGAAGCGCAATGGGACCACGGTCTCATCCGCACGGCGACGGACCTCGGTTGCATGGAGATGTTACGGTTTGGCACCACGTCCTTCTGTGATATGTATATGTTCACCGATACCATCGTCAAAGCCGTGCGCGACAACGGCATGCGCGCGCTGATCGGCTACGGGCTGGTGGACCCGGACGGTAGTTGTAAAGACCTCAAAGAAGGCGTGGAGCTGGCGAAAAACTGGAACCGCGCCTGCAACGACCGCATCCGCGTGTCCATCGCGCCGCACGCCGAATATACCTCGACCCCGCAATTGATACAGTCCGCCGCACAGGCCGCGATCGAGCTGAACATCCCTTACCATATCCATATCAGCGAGACCAAAGCCGAGCACGAGGGCTGCATCCGCCGCAGGGGGATGACCCCGATGGGGTACCTGCATTCCCTCGGCGCGCTGGACGTAAACGTGATCGCGGCGCACTGCGTGTGGCTGAGCGACGAGGATATCGACCTTGCCGCGAAATACCGCGTGACGGTCGCGCACAATCCCGTGAGCAACCTAAAACTCGCCAGCGGCATCGCGCCGGTCGCCAAGATGCTTTCACGCGGCTGCGCCGTGGCGCTGGGGACGGACGGCGTAGCAAGCAACGACAACCTGAACCTGTGGGAGGAGATCAAGCTGATGCCGCTTTTGCAAAAGGGCACGACACTGGACCCCACCGTCGTCTCTCCCGCGCAGGCGCTGGCCGCGGCAACGAGCGTCGGCGCGAAGGCGATGGGGTATGCAAACCTCGGGATGCTCAGGGAAGGGTATATCGCGGATCTGATTTTGGCCGATATCCGCACGCCGCACATGACGCCAAACATCCACCCCGAATCAAACCTGATTTATTCCCTGCAGGGCAGCGACGTGAGGCTTACGATGGTGGATGGCAAGGTGCTGTACCGCGACGGTGAGTTTTTAACCATCGACGCCCAGGCCGTTCTCCATGCCGCCAACGAGGGCGCAAACGAAATGTACGGGCGTTTTCGCGCCATGAATTGACCGCATGAAGATCTTAGTCGTCTATCAGCATTATTGGCCGGAGCCCTTCCGCATTCACGAGATCTGCGAGGACCTCGTCAGGCGCGGCCACTTAGTCACGGCGGTCGTCGGCCTGCCGGATTATCCCACGGGCAAGATTCCCAGGGAATACCGTTTTTTTAAAAAGCGCAGGGAGACGATCAACGGCGTGGACGTGCGCCGCTGTTTGGAGATCGGGCGGAGGAACACCAAACTCGGGTTGGCGTTCAACTATTTAAGCTACATGGTCTCCGCGTCGATCAGGGTGCTGTTCATGAAGCACAATTACGACGTGGTATACGCATACTGCACGTCGCCCGTGCTGATGGCCGCACCCGCGATCCTCTACCGCGCGATGTTTAAAACAAAGGTCGTCCTGCACGTGATGGATATCTGGCCGGCTTGCCTCGCCGCGATGGACGTGCGGGAGGGTTCGCTGCTTTACGCGTGGATGAAGCGCGTGAGCCGCTGGATTTACTGGCGGGCGGATCTGCTTTTGTACTCATCCAAACGCTTTCAAACCTATTTGAAGATCGTTCATCAAATCGACGTGCCCACGGATAACTATCTGCCGCAGTTCGCCGACGACGTGTTCGGCAACCTGCCAGCGCATGAACCCTCGGCGTACACGGAATTGGTGTTCGCGGGGAATATCGGGCGCGTGCAGGGCGTGGAAACGCTGATTCGGGCGGCCGCAATTCTCAAAGATCAGCCCGTCCGCTGGCACATTCTGGGCAACGGCGCAAACTACGAGGGCTGCGTGGCGCTGGCGAAGGAGCTCGGGCTGGATAAGAAGGTCGTTTTCTACGGGCGGCGGCCGGTGGAGGAGATGCCGAAGTTCTTTGCGATGGCCGACGCGCTTTTGGTGAGCATGCGCGGCGAGGAATACGTGGTGTACACCCTGCCCGGCAAGGTGCAAAGCTATATGGCCGCCGGGAAGCCGATCCTGGGCTCGATCAGCGGCGAGGCGGAGGACATCATCACCGAGGCGGAGTGCGGGCTTTGCGCGCCCAGCGACGACCCCGAGGCGTTTGCCCAAACGGTGCTTCAGTTTATCGCCGACGGGCGCCGCGCGCAGATGGGTGGCAACGCCAAGCGGTATTATCAGGCGCATTTTGCCAAACAGGGCCTGATGGATCGGCTGGAGCGGATGCTGACGGCGCAGAGCGGGGGACGGAAATGAACGTTTTGCAGGTAAACACCGTATACCCGTTTGGCAGCACGGGGCGGATCACGGCGGAGATCGCCGCTTATACCGCCGCACAGGCGGACGACCACGCTTACGTCGCGTTCGGGATCGGGGAACCGGCGCGGCAGGAACGCCTGACAGCTGTTCGCATCGGCAATCCGCTGGAGCGGAAGTTCCACGGCGCAATCCGCATGCTGCTGGACGCGGAGGGATACGGAAGTTATTTCGCGACGGGGCAGCTGATCAAACTCTGCAAAGGAAACAATGTGGACGTCGTGCACCTGCACAACCTGCACGGATGTTACCTCAACCTGAAACGCTGGTTCCGTTATCTGCAAAAATCGGGTGTACCCGTCGTTTGGACGCTGCACGACTGCTGGCCGCTGACGGGGCACTGCGCGCATTTTGACGATTGCGGCTGCGAAAAATGGCAAACGCTTTGCTTTGAATGCCCGCAGCAAAAAAGCTATCCCGAATGCGTCGGCATCGACGGCAGCAAGCGCAACTATCGCTTGAAAAAGAAGCTGTTTAGAAGCCTTGACCGCCTGACAATCGTTTTACCGTGCCGCTGGATGCGGGGAATTGCGGAGAATTCCTTTTTGAAGGAAATCCAGATCCGCGTGATCTACAACGGCGTGGATACGCGGCAATTCAAACCAATCGCGTCCGACCTCCGCGCGAAATACGGGCTGGAAAAACAAAAAATTGTGCTCGCCGTAGCCTCCATATGGAACGACCAGAAGGGTTTGAAAACGCTCAGGCAATTGTCGCAGATGCTCAACGGCGATTACCGCATTGTGATTCTCGGGCTGACGAAGGAGCAGATCGGCGCGCTGCCGCAGTCTATTATCGGGTTAGAGCGCACCGCCGAGCCGATGCTGCTGCGCGCGTGGTACGGCGCGGCGGACTGCTTCGTCAACCCGACGTTTGAGGACACGATGCCGCTGGTCAATCTGGAAGCGCTGGCGTGCGGCACGCCGGTCGTCACGTTCAACACGGGCGGCTGCCCCGAGGCGGTCACCGAAGCGTGCGGCCTTGTGGTGGAGAAAGGCGATCTGCAGGGTCTGGCGGACGCGGTCATGCAAATCTGCGATTCCGGAGTGGACTACTCGCAAGCCTGCATCGAACAGGCCAAGCGCTTTGACGCGGAAAACACGGTGCGCGCGTATGATGCGCTGTACCGGGAGGTTGCCCGATGAACATCCTGTTTTTGTCGCTGCTCTACCATCCAGATTCGGTACGCGAGACGTCCGCGTTGTCGCGCGTCGGGCTGCAAAACCAGGCGAATGGATTTCAGTGGGCGATGATCGACGGCATGAGAAAAAACCTCAGGGAAGGGGAAACGCTCTCCGTCCTCAATTCGCTGCCCGTGGGAATCTATCCGATACAATATAAGAAACTTTTCCTGCGCGGCAAAACCGTGGACGACCGGTTCAGCGAGATCGGCAGCGTCAACCTGCCCTATGGCAAACAAAAGCAGCGGCAGAGAGCAGCGGGAAAACAGATTGAGCGCTGGGCCGCGCAATCCCCGGACAACCGCACGGTGGCGCTGTATTCGCTGTATCTGCCATATCTGCGCGCGGTTGCGGCGGCGAAGAAGAAGATCGCGGATCTGAAAGTCTGCGTCATTGTCACGGATCTGCCGGGCGGGCTGGGGCTTGCCTCTGGCAGGCAGGGGCTTTTTAAGAAAATCGAAACCAGGAGAGGCGATCAAAGCTTACGGCTTGTCGCCGGGATGGACGGGTATATCCTGCTCACGGAACAGATGGCGGAACCGCTGACGGCGGTTTTTAAAAAACGCTGCGTCATCGAAGGCCTGACGGCGGAGCAGGGCGTGCCGCCCGAGGCGATCGAGCTGCCGGCGGACAACAGACCGGCGGTGCTATATACGGGCACGCTCAACCGCGAACTGGGGATCGATTTCCTGCTGGACGCGTTCAAAGAAATGAACGAATTCCAGCTTTGGCTTTGCGGCAGAGGCGATATGGAAGCGGACATCCAAAAAGCGCAGGAGCAACACGGAAATATCCGATGCTTCGGCTTCGTGCCGCAGGCACAGGCCATCTATCTGCAGTCGAAAGCGTCCGTTCTGATCAACCCGCGCACCAATCAGGGCGTGTACACGCGCTATTCCTTCCCGTCCAAAACGATGGAATACATGCGCTCCGGCAAGCCCGTGCTGTGCTGCAAGCTGGACGGCGTCCCCGCGGCGTACGACGCCTATATAACCTATATCGAGCCGCAGAACGCGCAGGGAATCCAAAACGCCGTTCGGTCGATGATGGCGCGCACGCAGGAGGAACGCGGTGAAATCGGCCGCCGCGCCCGGGAATTTGTACTGAAAGAAAAGAACAATACCACGCAGGGAAAGAAAGCGGTGGATTTGCTGCGCTCGCTGTGATTACTTTAGCGAAGCGGAAACCGTATCCTTCAAAGTACAGGGTTTATCATATAATATTATTGTGAGCGGCTCGCCTTCGAGCAGGAGCACCCGCACGCCGCCCCGGCCCCGGCCGACCTCCACACGAAGCCGTCTGCCGCGGTACAGAAGCTTAAACGCGTAGCCTTCCCACCTGGAGGGAAGGAACGGGCTGAAACGCAGGCCGTCCACGGTGCGCATGCCCGTAAACCCGTGCACGATGGAAAGCCAGCTGCCCGCCATCGAGGTGATGTGCAGCCCGTCGTCCGTATCGTGGTTGATGTTGTCCAAATCCAGCCTCGCCGTGCGCTCGAACATCTCCACGGATTTCTCGTGGTACTTCAGCTCCGCGGCCAGCACCGCGTGCACGCACGGGGAGAGGCTTGATTCGTGTACGGTCATCGGCTCGTAAAAATCGAAATTGCGTTTCTTCGTATCCAGATCGTACAGATGATTTAAAAAGTACAGCC
>JBDRTL010000003.1:0-3856 GCA_043824045.1 Bacillota bacterium | reverse complement strand
TGCCGACAGACAGCGAGCCAAGCTCGGAATCCGCGCCAATGGCCTTAGCGGGTGTTATCGTTGCCGCGGTAACGGCGTTTTCCGGCGATATGCCGAACGCAATGGCGTTTTGAACGGCTTGCAGGAGATGGATAGAAGAGCCCGCGAGGGTACCGTCGGGCAAGGTGGCTTTCCCGTTCGTCATGGTAAAGGCCTGTCCGCCGAGGATATAGCTGCCGTCGGGCATGCCCGCGCAGCGCAGGGAATCGCTCACCAGGATCAGCCGGTCGCCAAACAGCCTGAACGCCATGCGGATCACAGACGGATGCACGTGAATCCCGTCGCAGATCACCTCGGCGTACGCGCCGCTGTCAAAGGCGGCGCCGATGATCGAAGGCTCCCGGTGATGCAGCGGGCTCATGCCGTTGAACAGATGCGTCGCCTGCGTGGCGCCGCATGCATAGGCTTCCATAGCCGTCGCGTAGTCCGCGGTGGTATGCGCCAGGGAGACGGCGCATGTTTTTGAAGCTTCTTTGATAAAATCCATCGCGCCGGTGAGTTCCGGAGCGACGCCGACCAGCTTGACCCTGTTGCCGGCGGCCTCTTGGAAACGGTGGAACATGCCGATATCCGGTGTGTGCAGGTTTTCGGCCGCCTGTGCGCCGCGTTTGGCGTAGGATAGAAAGGGACCTTCTTGGTAAATCCCCGCGCAGCGTGCGCTTTTGTCTGTGCGTTGATAGTCGCGGATGCACTTCATGGCTTTCGTGATGGCTTCTTCCCGCAGAGTCATCGTGGTTGCGCAAAAGGAGGTGATGCCGTGGGATGCGTAATACTCGGACATCAACCGCATGCCTTCGCTGTTACCGTCGCTGAAATCTTGGCCGACGGCGCCGTGCGTATGCAAATCGATGAACCCAGGGATGAGATAGCATCCTTTCGCGTTGATATCCGCCTGCCCGGTCAGGCAACCGATCACCTGTATGCGTTGATCGAACGCGACGTCCAGTTTGACGAAGGTTTTATCCTCCGTAAACACCCATGCGTTTTTGATGACCATAGATTACATCTCGATTTCGGGAAGGCTTGCGGCTGCGATGGACTGGCCGACGCGCCTGGAGTTTTCTTCCGGCAGGGAAACCTGTATGACTGCCGCGACATCTGCGTATTCCTCGCACAGAACGCGCTGCGCCGTTTCCAGTATGCGATTGCCGCCTTTGCCGCTCATCACGCGCCCCAGCAGCAGCACGTATTTGAACCGATACAAATGCCAGTAATACGGCAGAGTATGCCCCAGATACACGCCAAGGGAAGCATAAACCTTCTGTGCGATGGGATCATCTTTTTCCATCAGGTTCTGTACTACTTTTAGTTTCTCCGCAGGCGAAGCCTCGGAATCGAAGGTAATCCCGCCGATAAGTGCCAACTTGATGATGGAATCCTGCGAGAAATACTTGATCCCGCAGCCGATATCACCGGACCACTCGTCCGCCATTGCCTTCGGGCTGGCGTCCACGGGTACGAACGCAAGCTCGTTCAGCCATCCGGTAATATTGCCTTTGTCGTTGACGTAACCGGCGGCTTCGCTGGTGCCCATCGCGATGCCCAATACGTTGTCCTGCTCTAGGTTCATGGCGCCGGAAAGCGCCGCAACGTCTCCGTCGTTGCAGACGACGATGGGAATATTCCCGAATTTGCTTCCGGCCCGCGTGAAGATATCCTTGACTTTCCGGTCGAACAAATCGACGGGAACATTGTTGAACAAGGAGGCGACCATAGTGCGGTTGTTTACGTATATGCCCGCGGCCGATATCCCGATGCCGTCAACGTGCGACAGATAGGATGCGGCGTTTTCTAACGCGGCCATAATTCCGTTGAAATGGTAATCTGGGTCCGATTCTGTTTTGGGATGCCAAATCACTTCCTCGCTGTACACGGTTTAACCGTTGCGTACCGCAGAAACCTTGCGGTCGCTTCCGCCCGCGTCAAAACCAATGCGGCATCCGTTCAAATGCCGGCCGATGGCGTAGGATGTTTCGTTGGCTTGGGGCAATTCGGAAACGAAAACCACTTCAAACGGCCGTTCGTACACGCGCGCCATAAAGGAACTGTCAAATTCCCGCAACCCGCTGGAAGCGTACTGCTGCTTGATGAACTGATAGATTTCCGAGTCGCCGGAAATGTGGACGCGGAAACCGCCCTTTATCCATAACATTGTTTTAATGAGGCGGCTGATATAGTAATAATTGGCTTCCTGCATTCTGTCTGCACTGTGGATCGCCGTTCGGCAGGTTGCTACGAGACGGTCGTTGCGTTCCACCGCGATGCCTACAGCTCTGTCCGCGTGCTTTAGGAATTCCGTATTGAACAAGTGCAGAGGGATAAACTCTGGGTCCAGTGTGGGTACGTTTTTATACGAGATGTGCAAGCCTAAACAATGCATATGAACTTCGCTCCAATAAACATAGTTGATAAGTAAACATTACCAACTATAGTATCGCATACAACGCAAAGAATGTCAACAGGCTTTCCACGCGCTGCGCTGCCTTGACGCATGGAACGGATTTTGCTATTCTTTAGTAGGACTTGGAAAGAATGTATAACAAACAGGATCGCTTCCGAAACGGCTTGATTTTTAAGAAACGAGCGCATCCTGCGCATGGAGCGCGAATGCCCCGAAACGAGGACAGGTGTTGATAATGCGAAAAAGCAGGGTGTCCGTTGACGCATCATACCTGAGACAGTATAATCAAAGGCTCATTCTGGATGCCGTATATGAACGAAACACAACGTCCCGCGCGGAGCTGTCCAAAGCGCTGGCTTTAAGCAAGCCGGCGATTTCGGATAATCTGTCGGAGCTGCTGCGGTTGGGCGTGATTGATGAAGTTGGCGAGGGCGCCGTTGCCAAAAAAGGCGGGCGTAAGCCGTTACTTCTAAAATTCAATATGAATCATAAGTACATCGTTGCCGTCGACTTGAATTATACCAATCCGATTGTGGCGCTGGGCAACCTGAAAAACGAAATTCTCTGTGAAAACGATATGCGGATTGATCGGAACGCTTCCCGAGATCACCGCTTTTCAGTGATCGAAAATGGTATAGACGAACTGCTGCGTACCAGTGGAGTTGAGAAGGAAGCTTTGCTGTGCATCGCCGTCTCTTCGCCTGGCGTGTTCGACGCCCAGGGGAACATCCTTTCGCAGAACGAGGGTTACGGCCGTATTTTGTGGAGTGGAAGCAACCTTCGGGATGCGCTGCAGAAAAAGTATTCTGTGGATATCCATGTGAAAAACGATATCAAGGTGGCAACGCTTGGCGAATGGGCTTGCGGCGCGGGCAGGGGAGAAGAAAACCTGCTCTATATCAGCTGCGGTGCGGGCCTTGGTGCGGGGATCGTTCTGAACGCAAAATTATACGAAGGTCGCCATTTCAACGCTGGGGAAATCTACTATTACCTGGATGGAAATAAGCCCAGCCATGTCAATGGACTAGAAGACCAGATCTGCATGAAGCGGCTGGTTCAGACCTGCATAGAGGACGTCCGAAAAGGCATGAAAACCTGTCTGCAGGATAAAGCAAAGCGTTTTGGCTTTGAGGATATCGTTGTGGCATATCAAAAGAAAGATCCTTACGTTCGCCGCCAGATCAGGCGAATCTGCGGGGAGCTTTGCACGCTGATATTCAACCTGGGTAACTTTCTTGCGCTGGAAAAAGTCATCTTCGGCGGGGAGTATGCCGTTTTCGGCGATACGCTGCTGAACGAATATGAAAAACACTATCAACCCCGCGTTCAGCTAAGCGCGGGCGTGAAGCTTGCGGCGCTGGGCAAGTATTCGGGCGTTCACGGAATGCTATATACAGCAAGGAACGCTTATTTTGA
>JBDRTL010000002.1:0-6002 GCA_043824045.1 Bacillota bacterium | reverse complement strand
GGGCTGATGGCGGTAACGCAGAAAAAACAGCGCCGGATTGTCAAAACCGCGCTGTATTACCTGTCTGAGCACGGCCACGAGGGCCCGATCCGCTTTGACGTCGTCGAGATGACCGCGGACGGCATCCAGCACGTCCGGGACGCGTTTCAGGGCAAGGAATATTAAGGATTGTACGTATACCGCACCACCAGCCAGGGAACCTGGCTGTACATGCCGTAAGCGTCGCCGTATAAACGATACGATTGTCCGGCTTCCCATACGGTCTTGGTGCGGTTTTCCACGTACACGGTCACGGTGCCGGCCGCGTTGGCGCACTCCATAAAGGCGCGCTGCGGGCGCGTGGTTTCGATGGAGAGGATTTTCCCGATGCACACGTAGATCTGGTTTTTGGATTTTCGCAGGCTCATGTTATCCATCAGGTCGGCGTACTGGCTGACGATATCCCAGGCTTTGCGGCTGTACACGTCCACCGAGGGCACGTAGTACACGGTGTATTCCAGCCTGGTCTGGGCTTTTCCGGGATAATCGGCGGTGATGATGATAGTGTTGTCGCCGATGGTGTTGAACACGGCCTTGAATGTGAACGTCCCGTCGCGGTCTGCGCTGGTGATGTTCAAATCCGTATAGGGGGACAGCACATTGATGACCGCGCCCGGAATAGTGGTGGCGCGGATGGTCATCACGTCGTAGTTGCTGACGTTGGAGATATCGCTGGAAAGGTCAAGCGGTATCTCCTGTTTTTCGCGGTACAGGGTCACGGTCATGGAGTTTTCCCGGCAGTGCGGGCTGCGCACCACAATATCGAATACGTTCTCGCCGATCGGCTGTACGGTGGCGTTATAGCTCACCTGCCCGGTTGTCCTGGCGACCAGATCGGAATAATCCTCGCCGTTGATGTACACCTTGCTGCCTTCCGAAACGTAGAACATAATTGTATACAGCGCCGTGCTCACCACGGTATAGGGATTTGCAGGGTCGTATAACTCGATGTAGGACAGCGGAATATCCACTGAATAATGAATGGGCTCCAGCGGCGTCTGCTTGCCGGATTCGGTAATCAGGTATGGAGACAGGGTTACGTTCATACTCTCCTGCAGGGTGTCGTCGTTGTCGTCGTACCAGCTGTAGTCCATAATATCAAAGGTCGCGACCCCGTCCATCACGATGGCGGAGGTCCGCAGCTCGCGCAGGGAGATGCGGTCGCCGTCATTGCCTGAAATGGTGATCGTATGGGCAGCCAGATCGTCGCGGATGGTCGGCGTGATGGTCACTTCGTTGAGCGCGCTGCTGCTCGAAGCGTTGATGATCGGGATGATCACCTTCCAGCCTACCCATCCGATCAGCACGAGGCAGGCGGCGATGAGTGTAAAGATGACCGTGCGCCGCAGGCGCATCCGCTTTTTCAGCACGCGCTGTGGAATGGTGGCCGTGGGATTTTTGTGGTGCTCGTATTCGTCGGATCGCTGGTATTCGGGCACATAGTCTTCCACGTCGCCAAAGCCGTCGTAAAGCTGGCGGCTTTCATAGGGGTCGGTATCCTGCGTCAGCTTGCCGCCTTGACGCGCTTGTTCCTTCTGGTATGCCGTGGTTCGCACCAGCTTGGCATCGGACGAGATGGGGGAACCGCCCTCCACCAGGCGGGAATCGACGGGCCGGAGCGTAGCGTCGGGATGATCCTGGAGCTTTGAAAAAAAGGTGGATCGGTTGCTGGTCGTGCGTACCGTGCGGGAAGACGGGGCGTATCCCTGCCTGGCGGCTTGCTTGCGGAGCTCCTTTTGCCGCTGTTCGCCTTCCTTTTTGCGGCGGTGCAGGTTGACCATCTCATCGGCCAGCGTATCGCGGAACTCCGCTTTGGTTTCCGTCTCGCCGAGTTCGTCCACCAGGATATATTGTTTGGGCGCGTCCTCCAGCTGGCTTTGCCACGAGGGCGACGCGGGGGAATAGAAGCCGTCGGAAGGTTCCAGCGGCGTACCGCAGTATTGGCAGCGCGGCAGGGCGGCGCGGTTCCATCGCCCGCATTCAGGGCACTTCAACGCATCGCCTCCCCACAATTGATTACAATTATATGACTATATTCGATTAAAATGATGAAATTCCTGTTTCGATATCGATTCACTTGCCATCCTTGGGCACTCCGTCGATTTCCTCCAGCATTTGCCTGCGGTACTGCTTTCGGATGGCTGTCGCGCGGATGGCGGAGATACCACGATGTATCTGCTTCGTTCGGTTCTTCGCGATGCCTTTCATCGTGCCGGAAAGCGTCTGCGCGCCGTCCTCGTTGATTTTCGGCAGGAAGATAAGGAGCACGACGACCCGGAGAAGCACGGATGTGATGAGCATCCAGTGCATCTTGGAGAAGGCCAATCCGAGGACGACCGGAAACTGCACGGTGAGAAATGCGAAGGGGTTTTGCATCAGATAGCCGCCGACCGCGTTGGGAAGCGCGACGCCAAACAGGTTGATGCAGGCGAAGAACACGGCGATATACATCGAACGGTATGTTTTGGGCGATTGTGACAGATACAGGTTCTGCTGGCAGATATCGATCGCCGGCCATGTCGCGCCCGAAAGCACGTTAGAGAAAATGATGATATAAGCGGTTTCGTGCGTGGCAAACAACCACGGAAGGGGCGAAAACACGATACAGATCGCCGCCATTTGCAGCACGGGTTTATTGCCGTAGCGGTCAATCAGGCGGCCCCAGCGCGTCACAAACAGGATGGAGGCAATCCCCGAGATGATTTGCGAATACATCGACATCTGCAGGAGGTTCATCTTCAGGTATTCCAGCATATGGATGTTCCAAAACGGCGCAGCGATGTTGACCGAGAACAGCCAGCAGGAATAAAAGATTACGATTTGCAAAAAGCGCTTGTTGGTGAACACTTCCCGGAGTAAAACCCGAAGCTTTGGCAGGTGCGTTTCTTCCATTTCCGGCCATTTGACGAACAGGTAGCAGCCGATGTCCAGCAACAGCGTAATGCCCGCGAGCACCAGCGCGATGGAATAGCCGGTCAGCCCGACGCGGTCGATCATCGCCGAGACCAAAAGTCCCGCGAGCACGCCGGAGATCAGGCTGATTCGCTGGCGCATCCCGAAGTAGGAGCCGCGGATGTTTATGGGCACCAGATCGCCCATCAGGCTGCCGAATGCCAGGTTCAGTCCGCTGTTGGCTCCGGAGATAATCACCACGAACACAATGACAATCCACATGCGCAGGTCGATTGCAAACGAAGGAAACAGGTAGGGAACCAGGGCGATAGGCACCCACATTGCCCTGCCGACGAGGCCAAGAAATAAAAAGATGAAGCGGCGGTTGCGCCTCTTTTCCATGAAATAGCTGATATATACCTGCAGCACGCAGGTAGCCACGGGGATGGCGGAAATCAGGCCGAGCTGAAAATCGTTCGCGCCGAGCACTTCGCGCTGGAATGCGCTCCAAACCGGACCGGCCGTAATCACGAAACCGATCATGCCGATCGTGACCGACCAGATCACCCAGTATAGGTTCTTGCGAAGCTGTTCGGGCATCCCGGCATCATCGAAGAAGTGTAAACGGAATTTCGGTTTGGTGTTCATAACCTTATCCTCCGCTGGTTTGCCGAGTGTTCCGCAAGGGGTGGCAACGCAACGATGCATTGTATTCTAGCGCATTCCATTTGAAGATGCAATAGACGTTTGCAGCGAATGGCAAGGGGGCGGCAGTTGTACGACCGTACGCATCCATTATAGCGGATTTGCTGCTCAAAGCACAGGGCATCCTTGCGAAAGCCGGGGAATTTTGTTATGCTAGCGGTGGGCGGAGCCTAAGGAGGCGAGCGGGAATGCGACGGCCCATGCACGAACTGCTGCAATCGGTATCCGCGCGCCTGTCGCTGCATATGCCGGCATCGCAGGGGCAAGCACTCTTTGCGGGAATCGATCCCAGCCTTCTGGAGACCACCGAGCTTCCCGTAACCGACGATTTATATAACCCTACCGGCGCGATTGCCCAAGCGGAGCGCCTGCTTGCGGTGAGCGCGAAGGCCAGAGCGTCCTTTATGCTGCACGGCGGATCGACGGCAGGTGTGCACGCAATGATCCTGTACGCGTGCCGGCGCGGGGACACGGTCGTCCTGCCGCGCAACGCGCACCTGAGCGCACTTAATATCTGCGCCGTCGCCGGGATCGAGCCGGCCTTTGCCGATGTAGCGGAAACGCCCGAAGGATGGGTGACCGCAACTCCCGAATCTTACCGCAAAGCGCTTGCGGAACGCCCGCATGCCAAAGCGGCGCTCGTCTTAAGCAGCGATTATTTCGGATTGCTGTGCGACCTGCCCGCGATCGCAGACCTTGTGCACGCGCAGGGCAAACTATTATTATGCGACGAGGCGCACGGCGCGTATTTTAACTGGCGGCGGGATGTGCGAAACGCCGGAGCGCGGGGCGCGGACCTGTTCGTGCAGTCGGCGCACAAAACGCTTCCGGCGGTGAACGCGGCGGCATGGCTGCACGCGATGGACGGCGTCGACACGGGCAGGCTGCGCACAATTCTGCGCATGGTACAGACCTCCAGCCCTTCCTTTGCCCTGATGCAGTCGATGGACGACGCCCGCGCCTGGATGGACGCGCACGGACGGGAAGCCTGCGAACGGCTGCTGCGCGCGATGGAGGCGTTCCGCAGAAAAGCAGCCGCACTGGGCTTTGCGGACGATCAAAAGGCGTATCCTTCGGACCGGCTGCGGCTTGTCCTTCGCGCGCCGAAGGGTGGGGAATGGCTGCGGCGGAAGCTGCAGGAGCTGGGCATTGACGCAGAGATGAGCGACACGGACCATATCGTCTGCATTCTGTCTTTGCTCGACGGCGAGAAGCGCCTGGATACGCTGCTGGACGCGCTGAAACGAATCACCCGCGAACCCGCGGATGATGCGGCAGGCAAGCCGACGCCGCTGAAGCTAATGCCCGCCGCATGGCCACAGCGGCGGATGCCGCTGTCCGAAGCCGTGTTTGCGGAATCGGATGTTTTGCAGCCACCGGACGCGATCGGGCGAGTCAGCGCCGTGAATATCGGTATCTATCCGCCGGGCGTCGCGTGGCTGACGGCGGGAGAGGCAATTACGGATGAGATTGCGGATATGATCAGAAATACCCCCGCGCACCGCCTGTTTGGCGTAAACGGCGGGATACGATGTGTAAAATAAGGAGAAACGAGATGCGGAAAATCCCCTATGACACGGTGCTTTTCGACCTTGACGGCACGCTGACGCGCTCGGAAGACGGCATTCTGGCGTCGCTGCGCTATGCAATGGAGCAAATGGGCGTTCCCGCGCTGCCGGACGGTGAGCTCAAGCAGTTCATCGGCCCGCCGCTGCACGTCTCCTTCATGAGCGCAGCGGGCTTTACCCGGGAGCAGGCAACACAAGCAGTGCAGCACTATGTGACGCATTACGACCGGGAAGGCATGTTTCTCTACAGCGTGTTTCCGCATATCCGTACGATTTTGTATCTGCTTAAAAAGCACGGCGCATACGTGGCCGTCGCCACCTCCAAGCCGATCTCTCGCACGCAGCGGCTCCTGAAGCACTATCACCTGGCGCGGTATTTTGATTGCATCATCGGCGAGGAAAGCAACGACGCGCAGATCGGCAAGGCGAAGCTGATTGAGCGCGCGCTGCCGGAGACATATCAAAAAGCCGTGATGGTCGGCGACCGGAAGTATGATATCGAGGGTGCGAAGGCAAACGGAATCGACTCTATCGGCGCGGGGTACGGCTACGGTTTGGAGGGCGAGCTGGAAGCCGCGGGCGCGACCTGTATCGCCGAAACCACCGAAGCGCTGAAAGTGATGCTCTGCCCCGGCTGTGAAAGCCCGCGCGGTTTTTTCCTGACCATGGAAGGGCTGGACGGCAGCGGCAAGACGACGCAGATCAACAGGCTGGCGAAAAGTCTGCATGATTTCGGCTACGACGTGCTAAAGACACGAGAGCCCGGCGGGTGCAAAATCAGCGAGAAAATCCGCGACC
>JBDRTL010000001.1:0-6249 GCA_043824045.1 Bacillota bacterium | reverse complement strand
CATCCTGTAAAATCTGCAGCCATTTGAACCCGAGCAGCATCATCTGCCCCTGATTCTCCCCGCGGGCCACCACGAGCGCTTCGCGCACGGCGGGGATGAGCATCAGGATGACGAACAGCAGCGGAACGGCGATG
The DNA here is from genome assembly GCA_043824045.1 of Bacillota bacterium. GTDB lineage: Bacteria > Bacillota > Clostridia > Christensenellales > Aristaeellaceae > CAXXOK01. The sequence goes on along the minus strand of JBDRTL010000001.1, from coordinate 6,115 downwards.
CTGAAGCTGATGGTCAGCGCCCGGAAACGGCGCAGCAGGCACGCGTAGAGATAGAAGATCGACGTCCATTCCAGCGTATACAGCATCAGTGCCGGAAGCCTTTCAAGCCCCGCGGTCAGCTCGCTTTGGTACAGGGCCGCATTCATGCCGTACCCGTTTGGGAGCAGGCTTGACAGCGGAAATAAAAGCGCGGCGATCAGCATATTGAGCAGGAATGTGATAAGCAGCAGCCCGGTCATCCCGGCCAAAAGCCCAAGCACATTCCCCAGCCATACCGACGTGCGCGACGTGCCGAACCTGAGCAGAAAGCGCGTGGAACGCCCCGCCGTAAGGATAGCCGTGACGAAGGCCGCAAAGAATACGATCTCGAAATTCGCGCGAATCCCGTCGAACGGATACGGATTGCCGGTGACGTACGGCGTGAGCAGGGAAAGAATCTGCACGACGAGGATGATCAGCAGCGCCCAGACGACGAGCTTGCCGACGGTTTTATAGTGATAGCGCAAAACGCCGCTGAGGCGCGATGCCTTGAGCCACTCAGCCATTGCGCTCCACCTCCTTCTCCTCGGTCAGGAACACGAACAGCCGCTGCAGCCCGACGGGCGCGGTGCGCACCCGCTTGTCCGCCTGAATGCGCCGCATGGTTTCCGCGTCCAACTGCAGGTGGCGCACCATCGTACCCGCAAGCGCCTCTTCCTTGAGCAGCCTTAAGTCCGCCGTCAGTTCCTTGACAACGGCGGCATCGCCGGACACGCTTAAGGTTCCGGCCTGCAGCTCCTCCACCGTGCCCTCGCACAGGAGGTTGCCGTCGTCGATCATCACGGCGTAGTCAAGCGTGCGCGCCACCTCGTCGATCAGGTGCGTGGAGATCAGGAAGGTGCGGCCCTCGTCTATCCGCTTTTGTTCCAGCAGCAGGTCGTAAAACCGCTCGCGCATCACCGCGTCCAGGCCGAGGCTCGGCTCGTCGATGATGGTGAACGGCGCGCGGCTGGCAAGCCCCATCACAAGCATCAGACTGGTCTGCATGCCGCGGCTGAAGGTTTTAATCCTGCGGGTGAGCGGCAGGTCAAACCGCTTGACGAGCGAAAGCGCGAGCGTGTTGTCCCACTTTTTGAACAGCCCGCCGCACACATAGAACAAATCCCTGATCCTGCGCAGCCTGCCGAAATCCGGCGTATCGCCGATGATGCACAGCTCACCAAGCGCTTTGGCGTTGTCCCATACCTTCCGGCCGCCTATTCTCACGCTGCCCGCGCCGGGGCGGAGCATGCCGCCCACGATGCGCAAAAGCGTGGACTTGCCCGCGCCGTTGCGGCCGAGCAGGCCGATGATCTTTCCCTGCGGAAGGGAAATGCTCAAGTGTTTCAGCGCGCGCGTTTTGCCAAACGACCGGCTGACTTCATGGACGGACAATACCGTTTTCAATGCTTGCATACCGTCTCCTTGGGTTTACGGGGTTTCATTGCTTCACAATCAGGTTGCACAGCCTGCCTGGCACGAAGATCAGCTTCTGGATCTTGCGGCCGCCGACCAGCGCCATGATCTGCGGGTGGTTGGGCAGTTCTTTCTCGGCCTGTTCCGCGGTCATATCGGGGTCGATCATGATGCGGCCGCGCACCTTGCCCGCAATCTGCACGGCGATCTCCACCTCGGAGCGCTTCATGGCCTGTTCGTCGTACCGGGGCCAGGGTTCAAACGTGATGCCGCCGCTGTAGCCCATCCTCTCCCACATCTCTTCGGCGATGTGCGGCGCGACGGGAGAAAGCAGCAAAACCAGCGTGCGGAGTTCATCTTTGGTGCAGCCGTCCAGCGCGTAAATCTCGTTGACGAGCGTCATCATCTGGGCGATGGCGGTGTTGTACTTCATCGCCTCGTAGTCCTCGCCGACCTTTTTAATGGTCTCGTGCATCAGCGGGGTGAGCGGTTTTTGATAGCCGGCGCCCGGTTTCATCATGTCCATCAGCCGCCATACGCGGTCCAGAAAGCGGCGGCAGCCGCGCGCGCCGTTTGTGTTCCACGGAATGGCCTGATCGAACGCGCCCATGAACATCTCGTACATGCGGGTCGCGTCCGCGCCGATCTCGCGGATGCAGTCGTCGGGATTGATCACGTTGCCGCGGGACTTACTCATCTTTTCGCCGGTCTCGCCCAAAATCATCCCGTGGCTGGTGCGCTTCTGGTAGGGCTCCTTGCAGGGCACCAGGCCGATGTCGTAAAGGAACTGGTGCCAGAAGCGGCTGTACAACAGGTGCAGCGTGGTGTGCTCCATGCCGCCGTTGTACCAGTTTATGTTCATCCAGTACTCAAGCGCGTCCCAATCGGCAAATACCCTGTCGTTGTGCGGGTCGCAGTAGCGCAGGAAATACCAGCTCGAGCCCGCCCAGTTGGGCATGGTGTCGGTTTCCCGTTTCGCGGGCCCGCCGCACGCCGGGCAGGCAGTGTTCACCCAGTCCGTCATCTTCGCCAGCGGGCTTTCGCCGGTATCGGTCGGCTCGTAATCCTTGACGTTTGGCAGCACCACGGGCAGCCGGTCCTCCGGCACGGGCACGATGCCGCAATGCGGGCAGTGCACCACGGGGATGGGCTCGCCCCAGTAGCGCTGGCGGCTGAAAATCCAATCACGCAGCTTATAGTTGACCTTCTTTTCCCCAAGGCCTTTTTCCACGATCCAGCCGATGATCTTTTTCTTCGCATCTGCGACGGGAAGGCCGTTTAAAAACCCGCTGTTGACGAGGATGCCGTCCTCCACGTCGAGGTAGGGTTCGGTTTCGATATTCCCACCCGCGATCACTTCCACGATCGGCAAGCCGAAGGTTTTGGCAAACTCGTAGTCGCGCGTGTCATGCCCCGGTACGGCCATGATCGCGCCCGTGCCATAGCTCATCAGCACGTAATCGCTGACCCAGACGGGGATGTTCTCCCCGTTGACGGGGTTGACGGCGTACACGCCCTGAAGCGCAACGCCGGTCTTTCCCCTGTTCATTTCGGTGCGCTCGAAGTCGCTCTTTTTGGCGGCCTGCTCGCGGTATTCGGTGACGTCGGCGAAGTTTTGGATATCGTCCATGTAAGCGTCGATCAGCGGGTGCTCGGGGCTTAGCACCATATACGTCGCGCCGAACAGCGTGTCCGGCCGCGTGGTGAACACGCGCAGCGCGTCCTCCTTGCCGGCGATGCGGAAATCGACCTCCGCGCCCTCCGAGCGCCCGATCCAGTTGCGCTGCTGGGTTTTCACCTTCTCGATGAAATCCACCTCGTCCAGCCCGTCCAGAAGCTTTTGGGCGTATTGGGTGATGCGCAGCATCCACTGGCTTTTCACCTTGCGCACCACCTCGCCGCCGCAGCGCTCGCATACGCCGCCGACGACTTCCTCGTTGGCAAGGCCGACCTTGCAGCGCGTGCACCAGTTGATCGGCATCTCGTGCTTGTACGCCATACCGTGCTCCAGAAGTTTCAGGAAAATCCACTGCGTCCACCGGTAATACTTCGGATCGGTAGTATCCACCTCGCGGGAGTAATCAAAGGAAAAACCCAGGCGCTTTAGCTGCGAGCGGAAGCGCGCGATATTGTCCTTCGTCACCTTGGCGGGGTGGATGTGGTTGGCTATGGCGTAGTTTTCCGTCGGCAGGCCGAAGGCGTCGTAGCCGATGGGATAGAGCACGTTATAGCCCTCCATGCGGCGCTTGCGGCAGATGATGTCCATCGCGGTGTTGGACCGCGGATGCCCGACGTGCAGCCCTGCGCCGCTGGGGTAGGGAAACTCGATCAGCCCGTAGAACTTGGGCTTGTCGGACGGATACGCCGCGCGAAACGTGCCCTCGTCTTCCCATTTCTTCTGCCATTTCGCCTCAATGGCCGCGGGATCGTAGGGTTGAAATTCTGTATGCTGCATGCCGGTGACTCCTTACACTGTTAAAACTCTATTATATCTTCCAGATGAATCTTATTCATGCTGCAGTACTGCTCCAAAAAGTTGATTCCGATGGCCAGCCGTTGCAGCGTCTCATCCCTGCCAAGCAGGTACGCGATCTCCGTCGCGCCGCCCGGCGTGGAGGGAAGGCCCGACAGCGCGACGCGCACAGGCCACATGACCTGTCCGGTTTTCAGTCCGTGCCCGGTGGCCAGCCCCAGCAGGCACTCCTTGACGCTTTCTTCGGAGAAGTCCTTGAGGGCCGCCACCGGGCTAAGAGCGAGCTTGAGCGCCGTGAGGCTGAGCGCGGGGTCGGTTTTCATCTTCTTGTGCGTATAGAGCTCAATATTGTAGTCCGGAAGCTCCGCGAGGAAGCGCACCATCCCCGGCACGCGGGAAAACACCTCCGTGCGGGTGTGCATCAGCCCGGCGAGATAGCGGTAGTCGACGTTTCTGCCTAGCAGCGCCCGGTCAAACCACGGGGTGACGGCGGCGAGGAAGTCTTCAAAATCCATCCGCTTGAGGTATTCGGCGTTGAACCACACGAGCTTGTCGATATTAAAAATCGAAGATGACAAAGACAAGCCCTGAATATCAAATGCTTCTACCAGCTCTGGCAGCGTAAAGAACTCACGGTTATCTTTGGGCGCCCAGCCTAAAAGCGCGATGAAGTTGATGATCGCGTCGCGCACGTAGCCCTGCTGCAGCAAATCCTCAAAGCTCGGGTCGCCGTGCCGCTTGCTGAGCTTGCGCGTCGCGTCCTTCATCACCACGGGCAGGTGCAGGTAAACCGGCGGCTGCCAGCCGAACGCCTCGTAGAGCAAATTGTATTTGGGCGTGGAGCTTAAATACTCCGTGCCGCGGATGACGTGCGAAATTTTCATTAAATGGTCGTCGATCACGTTGGCGAAATTATAGGTCGGCAGGCCGTCGGCTTTGATGAGCACGTTGTCGTCCAAGATGGCGCACTCGGTTTCCACATGGCCGTAGAGCATGTCTTCAAAGCTCGCCACGCCCTCCAGCGGTATATTCTGGCGGATGACGAAAGGTTCTCCACTCTCCGCGCGCCGCTCGGCTTCTTCTTTGGGGATATGCAGGCAGTGCTTGTCGTACTTGAACTGCCCGCCCTGCGCGGTCACCGCGTCGCGGCGCTGCTGGAGCTCCTCCTTAGTACAGAAACAGCGGTACGCCGCGCCGGTTTCGATCAGCCGCATGGCATAGGGCAGGTATAAACTCTTGCGCTCGCTCTGGATATACGGCCCGTAAGCGCCGCCGACGTCGGGGCCTTCGTCGTACGTAAGCCCCGCCTTGCGCAGATCCTCGTAGATCAGCTCGACCGCGCCCGGAACCTCGCGCTCCTGATCGGTGTCCTCGATACGCAGGATGAACGTGCCGCCGCGCTGTTTGGCAAACAGGTAGGCGTACAGCGCGGTGCGAAGCCCGCCCAGGTGCATGTAACCCGTTGGGCTTGGAGCAAAGCGCGTGCGAATATCAGTCATCGTTTGATCCTTTCACAACCTTTTTGAAGGTATCCTTGAGCCCCACGATGTGGTTGAATACGGGCAAGGCTTTGGTAGAATCCCTGTCCTTGCAGAAGTAGCCCATGCGCAGGAACTGGAATTTATCGCCGATCTTGGCGTCCGCGAGCGATTTTTCCATGAAACCACGGCAAACCTCGAGGCTGTTTGGGTTGAGTTTTTCGAGGAACTCCTTTTTGGTTTCGCCCTCGTCCACCTCTTCCGTCAGCAGCGGTTCGTAGATCCGCGCTTCCACGGGCAGGCAAGCTTCAGCGCTCACCCAGTGCAGCGTGCCCTTCACCTTGCGCAGCGCGCCTTCGCTTCCGTTGCGGGAAGAAAGGTCCACGGTGCAGTACACGCAGGTCACGTTGCCGTCCGCGTCCTTGTCGCAGCGCTCCGCCCTGACGATGTACGCGCTTTTCAGCCGCGCCTCGCCGCCTAAAAACAGGCGGAAATACTTGTGCGCGGGCACTTCCATAAAGTCCTCACGCTCAATGTAAAGCTCTTTTGTGAGCGTTACCGTGCGCTCGCCCATCTCGGGATGGCCGGGGTGGTTCTCAATGGGCAGCGTGTCGGTTTCGCCTTCCGGCCAGTTTGTAAGCACAACCTTCAGCGGGCGGAGCACCGCCATCGCGCGCGGCGCGGTTTCGCTTAAGCTGTCGCGCACGCAGTGCTCCAGAAACGCGAAGTC